>JAYVWI010000071.1:0-7280 GCA_043786195.1 Minisyncoccota bacterium | reverse complement strand
ACGACACTTCTCCCAGGCGCGTGTTTTTTATTTTAGAAGGGGTACAATGAAACCATGTCACATTTTGTCTATATTGTCCGTTGTAATGACGACACCTTATATACTGGGTACGCAACTGATCTCGATAAGCGAATGCTTGAACATAACGGGAAAGGCGTTACTGCTACTGAGCTTTCAGCTGGCGCAAAATATACGCGGTCGAGACGGCCAGTGCAGTTAAAATACTTTGAAGAGTGCGCCAACCGGTCAGAAGCCCAAAGCCGAGAGTACGCCATCAAGCAGCTTTCCCGCCCGCAAAAACTGGAGTTGATAAAAAGTACAAAACTGAAGAAGTAAAAACGAACAAAGCTCTTTGTTCGTTTTTACTTCTGTCTGTTGAGTTGTTCCACGACCACTTTCTCAATGAAGTGTCCCAAGAAAGGAACCTCTTTAATACCAAGTGACTTTACTGTCAGTGCAATCAGACTTCCTACAATAGCGATGAGAACAGTGGCGCCAATCACGGTACCTAGTCCGTTGAGCGCACCGCGAATAAAGACATGCTTCCAGGAATTTTGCTTCTCCACTTCGTCTTCTAACTCGCCAAGAACAGTAATTAGCCGTTGCTGCTGGGTGTTCTCAATGTCATATCCCTGCTCGAGAATTTTCTGTTCCTTCGGTTCCATGTCTGGGTATTGTATCAGATGAAACCTTCTTCTAGAAAGATGTCCGAAACTGCGCTTGCAGTTTCGCGGATGCCGTTACATCATAGTGGTATATGCCACGAACACAAAGACTCATTGTTGCTTCACTCGCTCTAGTTATGGGTCTTGGCCTGGGTTTTTTACTCTCAGGAATTTTCGATTTTCAAAAACTTAATGTTGAAGATTCAAATTATTTCCCGGCCGAGATTCCACTGACTGCTTCTGAGCGTGAATTTAAAGTCTCGCTAGAGACTGTGATGCGGATAGAAAATAAAGATAGTGTCGGTGGATTTACTCCCGAGATGCTCATGAGTGTATTTCCACGTTTGCTTCCAGAAGATTTCGCTGGAGCCGCAGCTGTTATTGGCCAGTATCAATATAAAGACGGACAGCTTGTCTACACCAACATCGAAGTACTTGATGGTGCAGCTGATAACTTAAGTGACGAAGGAATTCGTACTTTTAGAGAAAACGTCTATCGCCGACTCAACTTAAGCGCAGAAAAAAATAGTGTCGACGTGATGCAGATTTTGAAAGCCCAAGAGATGGCTACCAGTACAGCGCCAATTATTTTGCCGGCAAACGGGGCGGGAACTATTTGCCCGCAGGACGCCAAGCTTTGCCCAGACGGAAGTTCAGTCAGCCGAACTGGTCTGAGTTGTGAGTTTGCCGCCTGCCCGAATTCCCCAACATCTTCTAATGAAGTCACTTGCGCTGATGAGCAACGCGATATGATGTGTACGGAGCAGTACGAACCAGTCTGTGCTTCGTATCAAGTACAGTGTATAAAAGCACCTTGTAATCCTGTACCGAAGGACTACGGTAATGGTTGCTCTGCTTGTTCTAATAAGAACGTTATTTCTTACAGCAAAGGGCAGTGCGCTACTCCTGCCTCGTAAGAATACTCAAATCCTTGAGATTAACAGAACCGTCTTGGTTGAAGTCAGACCGACGGTTTTTTGTTATTAGATCGGCCATAAAGATACTTATATCAGAGATAGTTTGCTTACCATCGTGATTTAGGTCGGTGCTAGGAGTCTCGGGTATTACCGTAATGATTGGGCCGATGACTGGTGTTATAAGAAGCGTTTCTTCTTGGAGTGTTTCAGGAGCGACCGCAAAAAGAGCGTCAATCGGTGTGGTGAGAGGAACGTCGGTACCAAGGCCATTGTGTTGTAAGATGCGCATTTCACTCATACGTATATGCGCCTCGCCGGCTTCCTTGGCGGTGAAGGTGATGGTTACAAGTGAACCTTGTCCAGTGAATCCACCTAGCATTGTTGTCCCGCCAGTGAAATTAACAGTCCCGTCTCCGTTGCTGTACCACGGTTCTTCAGCCCAGAGGTTGGCGATGGAGGTATTGTAGTCGATGGCTGTTACCGAGAGTTTTGCGGGATCAAAAGCAAGCAGTCCTTTAAAAACATTGACCGGAATGGTTGATTCGACTACAACCCGGACAGAAAAAGTTTCACCAATCGCGAGCGTGCCATGAGTTGGCTCGATGTGCACAGAAACTGGTTCTCCGTTGATAACGTTTGAGCCAAGAAAATAACCGCTGATACCAATGATTCCAGCAATCGCGGTCGCCGCGAGGAACTGAGCGAGAGGGAAGTTGAACATATACATAAGTATAGCGCAACGGGAGCCGCAGCTCCCGTCGCTTTGCACTATTTATTTGGTATACTAAATCCTAATTAAGTAATAAGAAACATATGGCAAAAGGACGCGACATGAAAAAAGAAGTGAAGAAGCCAAAGAAGGAAAAACCAAAAGTATAAAAACAGCCGGCGTTCATGCCGGCTGTTTTTATAGACTTGCTCCGTCTACGTCCTTCATCGGTAGTGCGTATGAATCAAAGTCTTCCAGGCAGTTGAGATTGATAGCGTACATGTAATTTCCCTTGCCGTCTCCACCATAAGCAAATGACTGTACCCCACAAGTTTTGCAGAACATGTGGTCGATGTGGTGTTTATTAAAGTGGTAGGTGGTTTGCGCGTTTTCTCCGGAAATGAGCTTGAAGGCATCAATTGGCACGAAAGCCAATAGAAATCCTTTGCGCTTACAATGGCTACAATTACAGCGCATGCTTTCTGTGAAGTCTGCAGTGACTTCGTATTGCACTGCCCCGCAGTGACAACTTCCTTTATGCGTTTTCATGGATAAAGTATAGCAAAAAAAGAAAAGCCCCGAACAAAGTCCGGGGCTTGTGTAACTCTGCGCCACTAGGATTTTATCCTCTTAGTTCATGAGTCCATCCGCCCAGGCAAAGTTCTCGTCGGGTTGCGTTTGAGACGCAACTTCGACGAATGTTTGGGTGGCGAGTAGTCTGACTTCACCAAACGTAAGTGGTCGATTATTTTCGCCGAGCTTTTTGTGGGCTTCGACGAATCCCGCGAACGTGTAAAGTCCTGCCTGAACGTCGTCTCGCACGTTGAAGTATTTACAGCTGCCGATGATGTCGACTGCGTGAAGGTCAAAAAACGGTGAATCGATACCAGCCGCGCGTAGGGTGGCATCAAGTTCCTGTTTCGTCATAATGGGAAAGGACATAACTCATCCCTTTGGGTAGTTATCAGCTTGCGGGATTGCGAGCCGAAGTGGTTTCAAAACTAGTTTTGAAACCACTTCGTCCAACAAACAAAAAGACCGTGAGTTTCGGGCGAAACTCACGGTCTGATTAATGGCTAGTTTACAGAGAAACAAAAACCAACGCCGGAGTCGCCCGCCAAGTAAACCAGAAATACGCAATGTTAAGAAGGTGTTTCATATATAGGTTGATTATAGGCCTCAAAGTCAAAATACGCAAACAAAAGCCGGTTGCCGATTTTCATTTCATGAAGTATAGTATCGCGGTCTGGCCTTACGGCCTGTTTTCTATTGCGAACGTGTGAAAACGCTCTAGGGAGGTATTTATTAAACACACATATATAAGTAACTTTATTATTTATGGCACGAGAATTTCCAATCGACCGCATGCGAAACTTCGGTATCGTCGCGCACGTTGATGCCGGTAAAACAACAACTTCAGAACGCGTACTCTTCTATACGGGTATGAGTCACAAGATCGGTGAGGTGCACGACGGTGCTACTGTCACTGACTGGATGGATCAAGAACGCGAGCGTGGTATCACTATTACTGCTGCCGCTATTTCTTGTAACTGGTCAAAAACCCTTGAGAAAGATCGCAAGGACAAGAGTTTGATGTACAACTTCAACATCATCGACACACCAGGTCACATCGACTTCACGGCTGAAGTAAAGCGTTCGATGCGTGTACTCGACGGTGCGGTGGTGGTATTCGACGGCGCCGCCGGTGTAGAACCACAAACTGAAACCAACTGGGGCTACGCTGACGAAGCTGGCGTGCCACGTATTTGTTTCGTTAATAAAATGGACAAGCTCGGTGCCGACTACGACGCTTCAGTAAAGTCGATTGAAGATCGTCTTTCAAAGAAGGCTGTGCGTATTCAAATCCCTATTGGGGCTGAAGACACTATGAAGGGTGTCATCGACCTGGTTGAGATGAAAGCGTATCGCTTTGGTGGCGAAATGGGTATGGAAGTAACTCAGGAAGAGATTCCGGCTGACCTTCTAGCATCTGCTACTGAGTGGCGTGCTGTACTCGTTGAGCGTGTTGTAGAACACGATGACGTTCTCATGGAAGCTTTCCTCGCCGGCGAAGAACCAACCATCGCAGATCTCAAGAAGACACTTCGAAAGGCTGTTCTCGCTAACGAACTTTTCCCAATCATGACTGGTACTGCGCTCCGCAATATCGGTGTACAGCTCGTACTCGACGCGGTGGTTGATTACCTCCCATCACCAGTCGACCTCCCCCCAACTCACGGTACTCATCCTGATACCGAAGAAGAAGTATTCCGTAACGCTTCTGACACTGATCCATTCTCTGCGCTCGTGTTCAAGCTCCAAGACGACAAGTTCGTTGGACAGCTCGCGTTCTTCCGCGTGTACTCTGGCTCAGTCAAGGCTGGTTCATACATCCTTAACTCTTCAACTGGAAACAAAGAACGTATCGGCCGTATCGTACGACTCATGGCTGACAAGCGAACTGAAATCGACGAAGTATTCGCCGGTGAAATCGCTGCAGCCGTAGGTATCAAGGAAGTGAAGACCTCTCACACTCTTTGTGCAGAAAACGCTCCAATTCTCCTTGAAACTATTACTTTCCCAGAGCCAGTGGTAGCTGTACGCGTCGAACCAAAGACAAAGAACGACCAAGAAAAAATGGGCGTGGCCCTCAAGCGTCTCTCAGACGAAGACCCAACTTTCAAAGTATCAACTGACGAAGAAACAGCGGAAACTATCATCGCGGGTATGGGTGAACTTCACCTCGACATCATCGTCGATCGTATGAAGCGTGAATTCGGTGTTGAAGCAAACATTGGTCAACCACAAGTTGCCTACCGCGAAACTATCGAACGAGCAGCCGAAGCCGAATACAAGTACGTGAAGCAATCAGGTGGACGTGGTCAGTACGGTCACGTTAAGATTCGTATCAAGCCGCTTGAACCACTAAATCTTGAAGAAGGAAAGTCACTACCAAAAAACGTGACACGAGAAGACCACTTTGAATTCATCAATAACATCAAGGGAGGTGCGATTCCAGGAGAATTCATCCCCGCTGTTATGAAGGGAGCGAAAGAAGCGATGGGGCGAGGATTTGTTGCTGGTTACAAAATGGAAGACGTTTCGGTAGAGCTCTACGACGGATCATTCCACGACGTGGACTCCTCAGAAATCGCCTTCCGTCTCGCTGGTATCAATGCCTTCAAGGAAGCAGCTCGTAAGGCGAACGCAGTTATCCTCGAGCCAATCATGAAGGTAGAAATTCGTACCCCAGAACAATACATGGGAGACATCAACGGAAACCTCTCATCGAAGCGTGGACAAGTGGATGGTACAGAAGAGCAAGGGGGTAAGACTATCATTCGTGGTAAGGTCCCACTTTCTGAGCTTTTCGGATACACCAACTCACTACGCTCAATGACCCAAGGTCGCGCATCGATGACCATGGAATTCGACCACTACGAAGTAGTGCCACCTCAGGTTTCAGCCGAAATCAAGAAGGCAAGAGGCGTGAAAGAATACGAAGACGATTAAATTCTTGTAAAATAAGGTATAGAAAACGGCCGGCGCCACCAGCGTCGGCCGTTTTTTAGTTTTTTGTCCACCTTGATTCCCTCGAACCAGTCCTTTTGAGTCTCTTTATCCTAAAACAAACCGCAACGCTTGCAAAACAACGATTCTCTGGTACCATAGCCGCACCGCTACAGATACTTTCTGTGGGGGAGAGAAAATAATTGCTCTTTCACACGCCCTGTGTCCAAACACTGCGCACCGTTCTCGTGCCGCGCTGTTTGTACACTGGCCCTACCTTTAGGTATCTGTGTGCGGTTTATTATCTACATACTAATTAAAGTAATTTATGGCAGAAGCATTTGATCGCACAAAGCCGCACATCAACGTAGGAACTATTGGTCACGTGGACCACGGTAAGACTACCTTGACTGCAGCAATCCTTACTTGCCTCAAGGCAAAGGGCAATGGTTACACAGCTAACGTGAAGGCTGTAGAAGATATCGATAAAGCCCCAGAAGAAAAGGCTCGAGGTATTACAATTTCTCTCTCACACTCAGAGTACGAAACTCCAAATCGTCACTACGCACACATCGATGCGCCAGGACACGCCGACTACATCAAGAACATGATTACTGGTGCCGCTCAAATGGACGGAGCTGTACTCGTGGTTGCTGCTACAGACGGAGCGATGCCACAAACTCGTGAGCACGTTCTTCTTGCTAAGCAAGTGGGTGTACCAAACATCATCGTATTCCTCAACAAGTGCGATATGGTTGATGACCTTGAAATGCTCGAACTCGTAGAAGAAGAACTTCGTGAACTTCTTACTAAGAACGGATACGATGGTGCTAACGCTCCAATCATCCAAGGTTCAGCTCTCCAAGCCCTCAACGACCCAGCATCAACATGGGGTCAAAAAGTAATCGACCTAGCTGACGCTATGGACGCCTACTTCCCAACTCCAATTCGTGACCTCGACAAGCCATTCCTTATGCCAATTGAAGACATCTTCTCAATTGAAGGACGCGGTACTGTAGTAACAGGACGTGTAGAACGTGGAGCAGTAAAGGTAGGTGAAGAAGTTGAAATCGTTGGTATCAAGGATACAGCTGTCACTACCGTGACTGGAGTTGAAATGTTCAACAAGCAACTCGACCGCGCGCAAGCTGGCGACAACGCTGGTATCCTTATCCGTGGTGTGAAGAAGGAGGACGTACACCGTGGACAGGTTCTCGCGAAGAAGGGTTCAGTAACTCCTCACTCAGAATTCGAAGCTGAAGTATACGTTCTTTCAAAGGACGAAGGTGGACGTCACACTCCATTCTTCTCTGGCTACAAGCCACAGTTCTACATCCGTACAACGGACGTAACTGGAGATGTAACTCTCGCCGAGGGTACTGAAATGGTAATGCCGGGTGATACAGCTACCTTCAAGGTAAAGCTCGTATCTCCAGTAGCGCTTGAAGAACAAACTAACTTCGCGATTCGTGAAGGAGG
>JAYVWI010000070.1:0-3187 GCA_043786195.1 Minisyncoccota bacterium | reverse complement strand
TTTCTTTGATTACCTATACTTTCTTAATTTGGAGGAAGTCTAGCTCAACTGGCGTCTCGCGTCCGAACATGCTCACAAGAATCTTCACCTTGCCGCTCTTTTCGTCTACTTCGCCGACCTTACCTTCAAGATCCTTAAATGGGCCGTCGACGATGGTTACGAAGTCACCCGGGGTGAGGTCTACTTTGTGCTTCACATCGTCAGTCGACATGCGACTCATGAGAGCGGTGTATTCAGCCTCAGTAAGAGGAACTGGCTGAGTACCACTACCGACGAAGCCGGTTACCCGAGGCGTATTACGCACCACAAACCATGACTCATCGTCCACGACCATCTCCACGAGTACATACCCAGGGTAGATGCGCTCTTCTTCTACTACTCGCTTCCCTCCCTTCACCCGAATCTTCTTTTCGGTTGGGACAACCACAGCGAAAATCTTATCGTTCATGTTGAGTGAGTCGATGCGTTGCTTCAAGTTACGCGCTACGGCGTTTTCGTAGCCAGAGTAGGTGTGAATAGCGTACCAGTTTCGTTCACCGGTACCATGTTGCTTAGCCATATGATTAGCGGTAGTTAACTAGGAAGTTGACGCCTTGTGAAAAAAGATAGTCAAACGCTCCAACGTATAAAGACACCACGGTTGAAAGTGCAATAACAAGCACTGTGTACATGATGGTTTGACGACGACTTGGCCACGACACTTGTCGGAGCTCTGCCATGGTAGAGCGGATGTATTTTACGAATTGAGACATGGTAATAAATGGTAGAAATTGGGTAAATTAAAACGCCTCTCGGGCGGTTTCTAATATAGTACGCCTATCCATGAAAATGTCAAAGCTCACCACTAAAAAACCAGTCTCTTGGGAGACTGGTTTTTTACTCACTTGATTTAATTACTTTTCCAATTCATAGCTCACACTCACCGAAGCAGTGATTTTTTGTTCACCGGCCGGGAGCGGTACTGGTGCCACTTCTGACTTGGCCATATCCATTGCGTACCCACCAGCGGTTGGTTCGTCGTAGGTTTGGTTTTCGTAGTAACTGGTCAAACGACCAAGCTTCATCCCGAATTGCTGCGCAATCTTTTGAGCTTTTTCTTTAGCGTCAGCAGCTGCCTTATCTCGAGCCTCGGCCTTACTCGGCTTTTCGTCTTCCAAAATAAAACTCAGACTGCTAATACCAGTCGCTCCTTTCTCGCCCACTCCCGCAAGCAGAGCTCCGGCTTTTGACACGTCATGAACCTTTACAGTAATTATCTGTGATACTTCAAAGCCGTCGGGGATTTCTTTTGGTGGCGGACAGTTCCATCCATCACAAGGTTCCATTGATGACTCGTAGGTGAATTTTGGTGAAAGATTGTAATCACTTGATTTTACATCCTTATCTTCTACACCTTGACTCTTAATGAAACCGAGGATGTTGTTCATTCGCGCTGTCGAAGTCGACTGCGCTTCTTGAGCTGTCTTCCCTTTGGCAGTCACTGCAAAAGTAAATTGTGCAAGATTAGGAGCCACCTTTACTTCCCCGTCACCATTAACGGAAATAATTGTCGGTAAATCCTTCGTAATCTTTGCACCGCGAGCGGTTAAGACAGTGTACGCAGCGAGTGCTACCACCACCGCTACAAGCACGAGCGAACCTAAAGCGCGATTGATTTTTGAACTAAAGAACGTTGGTACCATAAATAAATTATCTAAATTTTGCTAAAAAGGAACGGATGGCAAAGCGGGCTTTGTACGAGAATTCGTTACCCGTGCCGCACAAAACGTTGAAGGCTGCTTTGTCTTCAGAAGAGAGCGTGGGAGCGCTACTCGTATCCTTGAGTAAATAATACATGATGGAAGAATCTCCTTCAACGTGGTCAAGACCTAAAGCGTGACCAAACTCATGCGCCAAAACTTTGCGCACTTCATTATCGGTCGAGAATTTGTAGATATTGATTACTCTGTCTTGATAGTCACCTTGAGTAAACTCCCGAGAAAATCCAAACTCTTCATTGTATGTTCCTACTTCACCGTTGTACGCATCGACGAGCTGACCACTCTTTTGGCTCAGTTCGTTTATTTTCTTGCCCAGTTCGTTGAGTTTGTCGGAAGTGCCATTAAGCGCGTCTGACTCTCTGCTGAGCGCGGCCTTTTCTTTTTCTAGTTTGGCGTAAACGTCACTTGGAGCTCCGCCGCGGTCGTTGTAGCCATTTACTTTTTCGTTGTATGCTGTGAGCTTCCTTTCGTAGGTACTCACTTTATCTTGATAGGCTTTTGAACTTGCTTCGTATTCTTTTCGCAGTCCTTCAATAGTAGTGAGCAGTTCTTGGTTCTCCGCCTTCTTATTATCGAGGACTGATTTTTGACTTAGCTGAGATTCAGCAAGTGCCTGGCGTTCGTCAAAAATAAAATTCACGGTTATCCCTTTAGTCTCATCAGCGTAAAAAAGTGTGCGGCCGGTTTCTTTTTCCCATACGTCCTCAGCGTCGGTGAGGTATGATTTTGCTTTTTCGGGAGAAAGGTTGAACTCCGGTGCAATCGTGCCGATATGATATGACAGCGGTGCTGGACATACATTTTCAGTGGTGCGGTACCAAAACGTTCCCGCCCCCACGACAGTCATAAGTAACAATGCAAGGAATTGAAACCGCATATTGATTAGCTTCTATAATAGCAAATAAAGAATCGCGCACCTACAGTGTGCGATTCAATATAAAAAGCCCAGAGCGGGGACTGCGTAGTCGCGATACGTAGTCCCTGCTCTGCGCTTTTTAAACAAAAATATCTTCGCATAAGCCACTCGACTTCTGCTCCTCATATAATACCGCACTTCCCCTCCCCGCCAACAAAAGATTTCAACACCCCTCCCAAACACAAGAAACCCCACCTGCGAGCAGGTGGGGTTGGTCTTATAAAAGAGCAAAAATCCTTGTCCCTTGCTCAATCATGTAGGGCACGTCATCTGTCACGTGAAGGTGCCAAGAATTTCCTGAGAAGTGGACTGCAGCGACCTTCGTTCCTTCAAGCAGAAAGAGATTATAAAATCGACCTTCTTTAAGATACGCTGACTCACTGGAACAACACATAAAGAGAAACCGTAGCAGCTCGCCTTTCCCAAACGTCTGATACGTCTTGAAAAAATCTCGCCGTGCCTCTACCAAAAACACGGGCCATCTATGCTCTGGTGCTGGGGTGGGCGCAAG
>JAYVWI010000069.1:0-6751 GCA_043786195.1 Minisyncoccota bacterium | reverse complement strand
GTGAAGGAAATCGTGCCGCCGAGCTCAAAAAACTTTTTTGCTTCTTCGTACGTACCGGCGTAGAAGTGGACGTTAAAGGGTACCTTTGCGTACCGCTTGAGGACTTCGTGCACGTCGGCATAGACACTACGGCCAGTTGGGCTTACCTCACCTGGCTTGGGACCACGAGTGTGGATCATGAGTGGAAGATTGAATTCATTTGCGAATTCAATCTGAGCAATAAAATTTTCTTCCTGTACTGCGTAGGTTTCCGGTGGACAGTGCCAATAGTCGAAACCACATTCACCGATACCGACCACCTTACCTTGCTTGGCAAGATCTCGATAAAACTCTTTATTGAACGTTTCGCCTTTACTGGTAAAGGGCGCCGCCCCTTCCCCTGTTTCTTCTTCGTCGTGGCGACCAGGCACCGTCTGGATGGGATGAAGACCGATGATGGCGTACATATGCTCGTATTGCGAAGCCAATGCCACCGCCCGCACACTCGTCGACTCTTTAGTACCCACATTAATGACCGTTACTCCTTCGTCGAAACACTGCTTTGCCACTACTTCAACATCCTCGTTAAACGCCGAAAGATTGAGGTGAGCATGGGTGTCGATGTATCTAGTTTCCATATTTCGAAACCCACCACTTTTTTATAATTGGGAGTGAAAGGGTCGACAAAAAGTAACCGCCGACTGGTACGAGTGCATTTATCTGCGGTGACGGATTACCAATCACACTAAGAAAACTCGCCGCAACAACATAGGTAAAAATCACAATAATCGTCCGCCTGGTCTTACTCGTCTCCCACGCCTTGTCGAGTTCAACTCGCTTATTTCTTTCTTGGATAGTTTGTAGTTCGGGTTCCATATACACGCTATAATAAGCCATATCCCAATATAAACAAATGGAACCAGCACGCGGTGCTGGTTCCTTACTCGACATGTATCTCCATTGTCTTGGCGTCGACGAAGCGGACAGCTATGCCCACTTTGTCCAGCCAGTCGTGAAAGACCCCGTACGTGATCCCCTGAAACTCTCCCCAACATTCGACTTCGTTCTTTGCATTTACCCCCTCTGAAATGTCGAAATAACCAAGGTCCATCCCGAGGAATTTTTTACACCACAGCGGCGTGAACACTTCTGACACTTTTTCTGAAGCTAGAATTTTAAGAACTATGTCTTCGTTTTTATAATACGGATATTCCCAAGCGGAAATCTCTGACGGCAAATCCAGCACACCAAGAAGTGGTCTTAGTTTACCGGCGGTCACCTTATACACGAGACAAACAGTATTTTCTGCTTCGTTGTCACACTCAATGTAGCTCAACAGAACAATCTTACCCTCAAGCGGGCTTGGTACTTTTGACATGCTCACCCCCTTTTAGAGTTTCTGTAGACACCTTAGCAAATATCCCAAATTTTGCTAGGCGTTAGTGCCGTACGTATCTTCGTGCCGTTTCTTTAGCTGCTCTTTCTGACTCTTCTTCACGGCGTCCCATGGCTCCTCTGAAGCTTCAAGAAAAGCAGGAGCACGTTGTGAATATTTAGTAACGCCGTGAGCAATCACCGCTTCTGCACTTTCGATGTAGCCACCGTTTTCGAGCGCTGCGAGAATACATGCATAGTCCCACGCAATGTCTGAAAGTTCGTCTTCGAGGTGTACTGCGTTATTTTCCCTTACCTCAGCGACTACTTCTTCTACTTCATCCATAAGTCCTTTGAGATACTGCCGACCCAAATCTTCGGTCGAACGTCCAGCCAAACTAGGATTTCGCCGAATATTATCCCGCGCAATTTCCAAAATTTCGAGAAATCCTTTTGACATACTTATACTTCTAAACGCGGAAAAAGATTGTCTGGTTTTTTGTTCGATTTAACAGCCTCGAGAATTTTCGCAGCAGTTTCTGGCATAAAAGGTGCCAGCGTTTCAGCAATTTCTTTGACTCCGAAAGCAAGTGAGGCAATCATCTTCTTCGCTCTTTCTGGCTCTGATTTTACTAATTTAAAGGGTTCTTCGTTGGCAATTACTTCGTCTAAATCTTGTATGTAACTCCAGATCGAAAACATGGCTTCTTGAAAAGAGAACTCATTCACCTTAGCCGTGACATTGGTTTTTATAGCTTCGTGACTTTCATCTAAGTCAACAAAACTATCAAGATGGGTCTCGGCCATCTTCGTTACACGAGCTACAAGATTACCGAGTCCGTTCACAAGATTCGCGGTGTACCACTCGTCCATTTTTTCCCAGGTGAGGTCGGAGTCGTCAAAGGAGTGGACGTGACGAAGAAGGATGTAGCGAGTCGCATCAGTGCCGTAGCGCGTGACCATCTCATACGGTGAAATCACGTTGCCAAGAGACTTACTCATCTTCTGCCCCCCACTGTTAATGAAGCCGTGATAGTAAACGGTGTCGGTTGGCTTAATCTCGGCCGAGAGAAGCATGGCTTGCCAGATAATTGACTGGAATCGAACCTGGTCTTTGCCGGCGAGTTGAAGTGTCTCACCGTTTACCCAGTACTTCTCAAAGTTTCCGCCTTCATTCGGCCAACCGAGTGTCGAGATGTAGTTGGTGAGGGCATCAAACCACACGTACATGACATGCTCATCGTCACCTGGCACTGGCACACCCCAATCCATACGGGTTTTCTGGCGAGAGATAGAAAGATCTTCGAGCCCCCCCTTCACAAACTCAAGCGCCCATTGGCGCTGCCACTGTGGTGTCACCGACGACTCGTTACTCAAGTGTGCAATAAGTGCTTCTTGGTAGTTTGAAAGTCTGAAGAAATAATTTTCTTCTTCCACTGCTTCAACAGGTGTCTTATGAATGAGACAACACTTGTTTTCATCAAGTTCTTTTTCGGTATAGAAAAGTTCGCACCCAACGCAGTAGAGGCCAGTGTATGATTTTTTATAGATATCGCCTTTAGTGGCACACTTTTGCCAGATGGCTTGAGCGGCGGCTTTGTGAGCGGTGTCGGTGGTACGGATAAAATTATCGTACGAGAGATTGAGAGCGTCTTTAAGACGATTGAACTCGGCTGCGTAGTGGTCGACGTAGGCTTGTCGAGATTGACCTTTCTCGTCAGCCTTTTGGGCTACCTTCTGGCCGTGCTCGTCGGTACCAGTATTGAAAAAGACCTCATGACCGAGCAGTCGCCAGTAACGCGCGAGCGTGTCAGCTTGAATCACCTCCAAAGCAAAACCAATGTGCGGGTCGGCATTTACATACGGGAGGGTAGTTGTAAGGTACTTACGTACCTTACTACCTTCGCTCGCTCGGTCTTGTGAACTACTCGCTTCGCTCGGAGCTCCCGAGACACTCGCTCCCTCGGTAGTGATGTATTTGGCGCTTTTTTCTAACATAAAAATAACTCTAACATAGACCACCGATATGAGAAGAGCATGCTACGATGTTGACGAAAAAACATTGGCCTGTTATAAATATGCCCCGCCACGTTCATGTGCGCGGAACAATTGGAGTAGACCATGCCGAAACTGATGTCCACCGCAATGCAGAAGCCGAAGACCAGCCTCACCATCGTTCTCGTCGCCGCCGGCGCCGCCATCATCGGCGCGCTGATCAAGCGCTCGCGCACCGTCGATAACGACGATTCTGCCCAGACCGCGGCCGCCTAGGCCAACCCGTCGCCTCCGGCGACACACCCCACCACATGTTGGCGGGGCTTTTTTATACACAGTTTCTAAAAGAAACACCTGCCAGTAGAGGTACAATGCGATTAGAACAGTACAACGTAAGCTTAAAGGAGCATAGCCGTGAAGACCATAGCCGTGAAGTATGTAGCCCCAACGACACTCTTCCCTCTCGATACCGAGCGGGGCAAGAGCGTTCGTCCTGTCCGACAACTAATCGCCATCTTTGTTGGTATCGCCTACTCTGTAGGTCTGATCATCAGCTTCCTTCCGAAGGACTGGTAAATACATCACGCAACAGGCCCTCATACGAGGGCCTTTGTGTTACTTGAGATATGAAATGAGTTCAGAAATATCCATTCGCTTCTGTTCACCAGTATCGCGGTGGCGGACGGTGACGGTATCTTTGAATTCAGGTTTCTCTTCGCCGAGAGTGTCGAAGTCGATGACGATACAGTACGGAGTACCGATTTCGTCTTGTCGACGATACCGCTTACCAACGTTTCCATTATCGTCCCAAGCGACGTTGCCAAATTCTTTCTTAAGCGTAATGAATACTTCGCGCGCCTTAGCGACGAGCTCTGACTTGTTCTTAAGAAGCGGTGAGACAGCGACACGGTATGGAGCAAGGTCTCGATGTAGTTTCAAAACCACTCTCGTGCTGCCGTCCATCTCTTCTTCATGGTATGCATCAGCAACGACGGCAAGGAACAAACGTCCGAGACCAACTGAAGTTTCTAAAATCCACGGAATATATTTTTCTCCAGTTTCACCGTCTGTGTAGCGTTGGTCAACTCCGGAGAAATCCATATGTTGAGTCAAGTCGTAGTTGGTTCGGTCGTGAACACCCTCAAGTTCATCAAATCCCAGCGACGGGAAGTTATACATGATGTCCCACGCATCAGACGCATAGAAGACTAGATTATCGTGCTGCTTCCATTGTAGATTCTCTTCTTTAATACCGATTGAAAGATACCAGTTCCATCGATCCTGCTTTACTTGTTCGTAGGCATCCTTATTTTCGTTCGGCTTCACAAACAGCTGCGTATCGGCTTGTTCTAGCTCTCTTGTTCTGAACAAAAAGTTTCGTGGTGAGATTTCATTTCGAAATGCCTTTCCAATTTGAACGATACCAAACGGCAATTTCGGCGACATTGAATCTAGGATGTTTTTGTAGTTTAAGTAAATTCCCTGACACGCTTCACCAGGCAAGTACACCGGGTCGGAACCTTCAGAGGTAAAATCTCCAAGATTTGATTTTACAAGTAGGTTAAATGCTTTGGCAGGAGTAAAGTTTTTCTGACCGCATTTTGGACAGACAATCTTATCCCGAACAGAATCAAATAACACATTAATCTCTGCTTCTGACATTTTCTCGTCAGCTGTTACGCCAACTTTTTCCAGCTCTTTATCAACTCGAATACGAGTGTTACATTCTCGACATTCCGCGAGTGGATCAGAAAATCCCGATGTGTGGCCGCTCGCCTCCCAAACCTTAGGATGCTTAAACATTCCAGAATCTATACCAAAATAGTTTTCTTTGTCGTATACGTTTGCCTTCCACCAAGCCTTTTTAATGTTATTTAAAAGCTCTACTCCATTAGGTCCGTAGTCGAATACACCTGCGAGTCCCCCGTAGATTTCGCTCCCTTGAAATACAAAACCGCGTCGCTTGCAGAGCGAGGTAATTTTATCCATTTTTGAGTCAATTTTTTCGTTCATATATTTTCGAAATATAGCAGCTTCTAGTGTTTTTTCTAGGATAAGACTTCCTTTCAAGCTCTGAGCCTGCGTGAATAGAGTTAGTGGTAGTTTGAGTGCATTTCCAGCTCGCTGCAGTTGGATTCTCCCTTGGAGGTCGAATCCAACTAAGCGCCTGGATAAATTCGCAATATGCCGTTCCGGCATTTGCTCATTCAACAGTACCATTTTTCTCTGGATATCCGGCTTCTTTTGAGAGCTCGGCACTGATGGACAGGGCGTTGGTACTGATAGAGGTACCAGTGAAGCGGTCGGTGGCGGTGAGGGTCTGGCCGTTCACCAATATAGGAGTTATACCAACTTGTGAGACACTTGGCAAAATACTAACCGAGAATGTGAGTTCTTTGCGCATACCAGAGTTAACATCTCCGACATCCCAGACGAGTTGCTTGGAGATAGGATTGTAGTCGATTGTGCCCGGCCCACTATAGTCATCAAGCCACGTGACGTAGGTCGGGAGCGATGTTTCCACCTTGGTGTTGGTCATATTATTTCCCCCGGCTTCAGCTACCAAAGTCATGAGGTACTTGGTGGTCTCGCCTACCTTTGGCGGGACCGGCCCAGTCATGAGGTTGGCCTGACCAGCTATCTTGCCGGCTGATGCGTACTTTGCATTGGCTGTCACCGTACCGATGAGTTGCTCTTGCGCACTCGTTTCTGCGACTCTGCGAGCGTAGACGTTGACGGTGACATCGAAAGAAGCAGTGTTGAGGTTTTTGGTTGGATTGATAGTGAAGTCTATCCGACGAGAGTCGCCAGGTTTGATTTGGGTGAAATCGGGGTTGTTGGCAACATCCCAGCGGATGACATTTTTATTTGAGTCATAGAATCCTCGCTGTTCATCAATCGAGTCAGGGGTAAACGCATTACCCTTTGGAACCACCTCGACAACAGTATCGTAGACGGATTCATCCAAAGTGTTCTTAAGCATGACGCTTACTTGCGACAGTCGGTTGGGTTCAAGTACGACCGAACGGTCAGCATCTCCGGCAATTGAAATATCTACCGAAATAAACGGTCGTTCAATCACGAACTCTGTCCGCGTCTCAGCCAACGTCGAACCGACCATAAATTGATTGTCCGTGTTGGCTAAGCCAGCACTAAAGTTGATACCGAACTTCTCTTCATTGAGTCCGTTAATAGAACCTTTGATTTTAATTGTCACTGATTGCTCTGGTTTGAGCTCGTCGATTTTCCAAATATTTTGATTGTATATCGGCTTGGGGTCAGATTCTTTAAAGTTAAAGCCGTCGGGATATGAAGCGGAAATAAGAACGTCTTTAAGGACTTTGTTGGTGTTTGATTTGGCGGTCAGAGTAACCTCCACTGGCTGGCCAGCTGCCACCTTCCC
>JAYVWI010000068.1:0-11663 GCA_043786195.1 Minisyncoccota bacterium | reverse complement strand
ATGCCACTACAACTAAGAACTTCACGATTGCAAGCGTTAATAATTTCACCCAGTCATCAGGCAAGGTGCTCTATGTCGGTGGTGTCTTCCTCAATAGTGTTGGTGGTACCAATACTACTTGGAACGGTACTCTCTATCTTAACGGGGCTAATACTTATACAATAAACACCAAATCAACTGGTCCCGACCGCTACAACACACTCAAGGTTGGCGCCAATACCGACATCAGAATGTGGAATTCCTCAGCGACCACCACAACAGTAAGTGCAAGCGGTTCTCTTTACTCGCAAGACCACGCCACCGTTGATGGATATTTGTACATCTTTGGCGACTACCACGTCACTGTTGGTACTGACTACTGGAATTACACAAAGGACTTTGACGGCACCAGTCTCACCGGTACAGAACGAAATGTAAACGTCTTCATGGCTAGTAATGCTACAACGACTGTTGATGGGGGAACCCTTCAGATGCTTGGCACGAGCGGTCACGTGACAACGATCGCCAACCAAGGCTCTGGCACCTACGCCTTTAAGGTCACTGGTGGTACGCTCAACGCACTTTATTATGCGTATCGAAATCTCAACGCGTCAGGGCTAAATTTCTCAGGAACACCTACCGTCTCCTCACTTTCATACGGAGACTTCGAATTAGCTGTAAATACCGGCACACTCATTACTCTCGCGTCTTCAACGCTCAACGCCAACGCCTCGATGGTTATTACCGGCAATCGCTTCGCGACTACATCAGCGATTACTGGGAAGAACGTCACCCTAAGTGGTACGACCGCTAACGCTTGGACGTTTGCAAGCCATTCGGGTAACCTTGCTGGAGAAAACTTCGACGTGGATGGTGCGACTGCGTGTGGATCGATCCGTTGGAGCAACAGTACTTGCCTCATCACGCAGCAGACACACTATCGATGGCGCAATGACAACGGAGGTACTGATGTACCAGATTCAGAATGGTTTAATACCGGCTGGGCAGCCCGTAAGGCAATCCGTATTGATAATGCTGATGCCACCACATACAGCAATGCTGTCGTACAGACTTTTGTCACTTTCGATTCCGACATGCGCTCTGATTTCGGTGATCTTCGCTTTACACAAGATGACGGCATTACTCAGATTCCCTATTGGATTGGATCTTCTACCAACAGTACCCGCGCCGAAGTCTGGCTCAAAGTGCCGTCCCTACCAGCTTCAAGCGCCGCAACCGTCTTCATGTACTTCAATAAGCCTTCAGCCACAGCAAGTTCATCCGCTGACAATACTTTCTTGGCTGCTGACGACTTCAACGACGGGAATATTTCTGAGTACAGTGGCCAAACTTCACTCTTTAATGTTCGTTCAAACTTCAAGTACGATGGCGGCTACGGTCTTGATAGTGGTGGCAATGAAACCAGTCGTACCAATACTGGTGGTATTTACCGTCTCGACCAGACTGTTAGTCAGGGAGAAACTTTCCGCTTTATGAAATATGTAGACACCTCTTCCGGTACCGGCGACGAAGTCTGTGCGAAGTTCGGTGTTCAGTCTCCTGGTACTGCTAACAACAACTATGGTGTTTGTTTTGAACAATACGGTGTCGACCGTATCTCGTTGGTAAAAAATGTCGTTGATAACGAACCGTCAGGCACAATATTGGGGTCGTCGACTGTAACTTTTGCTACCGGCTGGTATGACGTGGAAGTTAAGTGGAAGACAAACAACACTTTTGCAGTAGCACTCTACAACTCAGCTGGCACACAAGTGACATCATTTACCGGTTCGGATAGCACATACACCACTGGTGGTCTGGGCTTTAGTTATTGGTACCATTACGCCGGTTGGGATAGTGTGAGCTCACGTCCAACCCTTACCACCGAACCAACGATTCGTTTTGGAGCAAAGCAGGGAAGAAGTGGTGCGACCTGGAAAGCAGCTCAAGACGCCGTGGCTACGTATGCTACCGGTGACATCGCTCGCTTGCGTGTCTCAATTGAAAATACCGGCACCGCTATCTCTGGACAGCAAATGCGTTTAGAATACGCCGCCATGGGGGCGTCACCAAGCTGTGAGGCGGTGAGTGCTGGTAGCTACGCACAGGTACCGGTTCAAGCTAGTTGTGGTACCTCGCCGGTCTGCATGCAAGCAACTTCGTACTACACGGACGGCGCTGCTACTGGAGATCTTCTGTACAATAACATCGGTATCTATACAGCTGGAAAAGCCATTGAAAATCCTTCTAATAAAACTGCATCGTCAAGTATTGCTCAAAACAAATACACTGAAATTGAATACGCTATTACGCCAACCACAAATACAGTTGATCAAAATCTTTGTTTTCGAGTGACAAATAACGGTGCCGCTTATGATACCTATCTCCGGATGCCTCGTTTGTCGCTTCGCTTTGACCCGATCTTCAGCACACCAGCACTCAATGGCGGCACTAACATCTCACTTATTCCTGGTACGACAACTCGAGTATATGCCGCCGGAGTGGTGACAGACTTTAATGGGTATGCAGACCTGACGCGAGCTACCACTACCTTCTATCGCAGTGGTGTATCAGGCGGCGCTGCCTGTGCAGCTAACAATAACAGTTGCTACCGTTCAACCACTGCTGCTTCAAAATGTTCATTTACAAGCTGTTCTGGAAATACTTGCACACTGTCTTGTTACGCCGATATCTACTTCCACGCTGACTCAACCGATGCAGGGGGAGCTTTTAGCGGACAGCAGTGGATTGCTTTTATGGAGGTTAGTGATGCCAGTAGTGGCTACGACTTCGATACTACTCCAGGTGTCACATTGAACTCCTTGCGAGCGATTACAGTGACCGGTCCGATTAATTATGGTTCACTCGCAGTTAGTAGTAATACCGGAGCTACTAACGCTTCAACGACAGTTTCCAACCAAGGTAACGTCGGCGCCGACCTCCAAATTCAAGGAAGTGACTTGTCAGATGGCGGTACTTCACGAATACCTGCTAATCAACAGAAGTTCGCTACCTCAACATTTACTTACAATAGCTGTATAAATTGTCACTTAATGTCTAGTACTACCCCGTACTCACTTGATGTAAATATCGCAAAGCCAACAGTAGTATCTCCAGCTGTTACTTCCGGTGTGTACTGGGGAATTGCCATTCCGTACGGAGTGAAGAGTGTCGCCCACAGTGGATATAACGTGTTTACGCCAGTAAGCCCATAATGTAATGGTATGATATCTACACGTATGCGTTTTCGCTTCCTCACCGCTCTTCTTATTGTACTGTCTTTAACAGTCAACAATACTGCTCTCGCACAAATCGACCAGACTGCGCCGCAAATTTCTGCCGTCCAAGTAAATAACGTTACCGAAAACAGCGTCAACATTACCTGGAACACCAGTGAAAATGCCGACTCACTCGTAAACTACGGGTTGCAGCCAGATTACGGTATTTTACGTATTCCAATTCCTGACAAAACACAACACTCAATGACGCTCGAAAATCTCGAGCCCGGACGGGTCTATTATTTCCGTGTGGTATCAGCCGATAGTAATGGTAACCAAGGTATCTCCGCAGACTATCGAGTGCAGACTTCTGGTACTCCGTCTGAAAGTTCAAGTCAGTCTCAGAGTCAGTCTCAATCAACTTCACAGTCACAGTCGCAGACTACACAAGAAGTCGTACAGCAGATTAATCAGATTACTAACCCAGAGCAACTCAAGGAAATTCTCAACGAAACAGTCAAAGCAATTAAAGGTATTTCTGAAGACCTCACCATCGTCGGTCCTCCAACTGTAATTCCTGAGACTATAACAGCCGTTATCAAGTGGACCACCGACCGCGAGGCAAGTTCCGAAGTGCAATTTTCTCCAGCAGACAGTTTCAACGGTGCTGACTTTGCATACAGTCAAATTGCAACAGCGGGCGACACTACAGACCACGAAATTCAACTGATTGGGCTTACACCTTTTACCGAATACAGTTTTAAGGTTCGCTCAAAAGACTCGTACGATATTACCGGCGAAAGTCGCGTTTTCACCTTTAAAACAAAAGCTTCGGCACCAGAAATCAGAAACCTTCGCGTACTCAAAGTAGAAGAAAATGCCGCAACATTAGCTTGGGATACCACTGTACCAGCCAAAGCCTTGGTAGAGTTTCAAGATCAAGCAACCGGTGCGCAAAGTTCTGTTGGACGTCCTACGCTCGCAACAACACATCAAATGCGTCTTTCTGACCTCACCCTCGGAACACGCTATGTGGCCTTTGTGACAGCGGAAAACGCCGGCGGTGACCGAATCAAGAGTCAGCCAATTCAGTTTGTCACAGTAAAGGACGCCGCTCCGCCGATTATTACAAACGTCACCAACGAATCAACCCTTTTCCCAGGTAGCGAATCTAGAGTACAAACTATTGTAGAGTGGGTCACCGATGAGCCGGCTAGTTGCGAAATGACCTATCAAGAAGGAGTGGCTGGTGGAGTTGACCCATATACCATTAAAAAAGAAAAAGTTGAGTACAACACCAAGCACGTTGAGGTGATTGTAGACTTTGCTCCCGGAACTGTGTATCAGTTCTACCTTGATTGTGGTGATGAGGCGGGAAATAGCGTCAAATCAGAAAACTTCGTTCTCTTCACTCCCATCCAAGAAAAAAACATCATCGACCTTATTCTTGAGAACTTCCAAAGTACCTTCGGTTGGGTCAAGAACATTAAGGGCGGAGGTGGTTAAGCAGGGCACATGGGAAGTAACCGCAGTGCTCTGCTCGACACGCGTTCAATTCTCCTCACGAGAATTGCCGCTATGCTCGCCAAAGAAAATTCCTTAGCCTTAGCTGAGGAATTTTCTTTGTCTGCGCAATGTCTCTCAGAGTACTGCGGTTAGTTCCGGAGTCATATCGCCAAATTTTGTGGATGAATCATAAAACAAAATATTTTTAATGTCATAATAGACGCATGGCGAAACCGCTCATCGTTTGTCGGGATCTTTCGATTATCTACAACAAAGGGAAATCGAACGAATTCAAAGCGCTACAAAACGTAAATACGGACATCTTCGAAGGTGAGTATATTATTCTTTTCGGTCCTTCAGGTTGCGGTAAATCAACGCTGATGTACTCGATTCAAGGTTCACTTCCGCCTGGGGAGGGGACGCTGCTTATTCGTGGTGACGATATTTATTCGTATCCACCATCAGAGCGAGTGTACTTCCAACGTTACGTGATGGGGATTATTTTTCAATCTTTCAACTTGATTGGTTCACTATCAGTACTCGACAATGTCGCACTTCCGATGATTTTTTGTAACGTCGACAGAGTGACGCGTAATCGTCGAGCACAAATGCTCCTTGATCGCTTCGGAGTGGGGCATGTCTCGCACAAGATTCCTTCAATGCTTTCTGGAGGTCAGCAACAGCGTGTTTCAGTAGCTCGGTCTATGGTCAACGACCCAAAGATTCTTCTCGCTGACGAGCCGACCGGTAACTTGGACTCGATTTCGACTCAACAAGTAATGGACAAAATCGACGAAATTAATACCTTCGATAGACGGACGATTATTATGGTGTCGCACAACGCTGCGCACCTTTCCTACGCACATCGTGTGTACTACCTCAAGGATGGTTTTGTTGTGCGCGAAGTGGTCAATCCACAGCGTAAGCAGATCAAGCCAGTGCGAGAAGGGGAGACGATTGTGACTGAACTTGAGCAGCTCGCCAGACTTTTTCCGTACGACTCCGTGGATACCTTGCGAGTGAAAAGTATGGTGAATTATCTTACTCAAGACTATAGTTTTGACCAAATTGTTCGTCTTGAGCACGCCACCTCGCTCTTTATTAACGGTCGTATCGATAGGGATGCTTATATTAAGAGTCTGATTTTGCCCTATGAGCGTG
Source organism: Minisyncoccota bacterium (assembly GCA_043786195.1). Lineage (GTDB taxonomy): Bacteria > Patescibacteriota > Minisyncoccia > Phycocordibacterales > UBA918 > OLB19. The sequence continues at coordinate 5,799 of JAYVWI010000068.1, read as the reverse complement.
GTGGAGTAGAGATTGCTGAGGTTGAATCTAGGCGCATGGCGTCGGTAACTGAACGCATGATGCACCACGCTGACGACATTCGTCGGTTTCGATCCCGCAAGGACAACGCGAACATCTTTTTCAATCAACACAAGCTGGCCGAACGTATGCGTGATCACCTCGTTCAGGTGTTCCGTATCCATCTTACTGCCGAACAAGACAAAAATTTAGTTGAACTTATCGCCGACCGGGTGACTGGCGTAATAGATGTTACAGAGCTCAACATCCGTATGATGGCAGGTGTGCGAAGCGGAGGACTGGGATTTTCTGAAAAAGAAGCCGATGAGATGACCCGTTACTTTGAAAAGGTGATTGCACAAGGAGTTGATGTAAACTATAAGAACTAGGTATGCGTATTCAAGATTTGGCTCAACTCTCAACTCGTATGTTCAAAACCAACCCACTTCGTACGTGGTTGACGATTTTGGGTATGGGAGTAGGGACGGGAGCTGTGGTGGTATTGGTGGGGTTAGGGTTTGGTCTTCAAAAAATCATTCTCGAACAGATTGTCTTTGGAGAAACGCTGCTTTCACTCGGCGTTTCCTCAACCGGAGCACAAGGCTTGCAGCTCACTCAAGAAACCGTCGCGCAGTTTGAAAAAAAGCCCGGTGTGCTTGATGCTGCGCCACTTGCCCGCTTCCCGGCCCTCGTTACCTACAAAGGACTGACCGGTAACGTTTTTGTTCAAGGCGTTGAGCCTCCATATCTTCGCTACGCCGGCGTCGCAGCCACGGCCGGTGAGGTATTTACTGACGCCGACACAGGAGACACAAACACAGTGATGCTATCTCCGGCTGTACTAAAGCTGTTTGGTATTCCAGACGACAAGATGAAGGATTTTATTGGGCAAAAAGTTTCGCTCCGGCTTTTGGTGCCAGCAGGCGATGGCTCGGATGTTATTAATGAAATTATAATCGACAAGGAATATACCGTTCGGGGAATTACTAAGGAACAAGGTGTGCTCAACGTCATGATGATGCTTCCTGAACTTCGCAATTATGTAGGTATAGAGCAATACGAGCGTATTCAAGTGCGCGTCGACAGCAACGCGAATCTTCCGATTGTGGAAGCTCTACTCATTAAAGAAGGATATCGTGTGACTGCTCTCTCTAAGACTGTGGAACAAGCATCGAAAATCTTCCAAGGAATCCAGGTAGTGCTCGCAACCTTCGGTGGAATTGCCCTCGTAGTGTCCGCTATCGGTATGTTTAACACCATGACCGTGACGCTCCTTGAGCGCACCAAAGAAATCGGTATCATGCGTACCATCGGAGCTTCTCCGAACGACGTAAAGTACCTTTTCGTATCAGAGTCAGTGGTGGTGGGATTTATGGGGGGAGTCACTGGGATTCTGATGGGGGTGGTATTTGGTGAGACCATTAATATATTTCTAAATATTGTTGCCGGACAGTTTGGTGGTAAAGCAGTAGCGCTCTTTTCTTTCCCGTTAAATTTCCTTACTTTTATTGCACTTTTCTCCGCTGGAGTGGGATATTTGACTGGTATTTTCCCAGCCAAACGAGCTTCAACATTAAACCCGCTTGATGCCATTCGGTACGAGTAATCTTGTTATTTTGCTAAGTTTGAAGCCTTTCCAAGTAAACAAACAGTAGTGATATTTCGAGTGTCTTCCAGCTCGCTGCAGCCTATTTCGCCCCTAGGAAGTGGGTCATGCTCTGCATACAGAAAATATATTCGCAAGCTCATTATTTTCCAGCAATATGCTAAGCGCCTGGATAACACCCCAAGGGTATTTCCGTTTCTATACTCCCTTGCGGTCGTTATAAACTAGGGCATTCGACATAGTCGCAGCTTCGCAGCTCGTTGCCTCATTCATGTGTATAACTATGGGTATAAAAGGTGCGCAATTGGGTACAATGTATACAAAGTCAGTTATTTTATTTAGTTTTTATTATGTCGTACAGCAAAAATGAGTTTCCGAAGTTGATGCAAACCGCCGGTAAAATAACCATCCTCACAGCCTTGACTGGTGTCATGGTGTTTATTGTGGCGTTCTTATTTGATGCTGGAAGCAGCCAGATTCAACGTGCAATGGCAACCTCAACCGCCTCAACCACACTGACAGTCCTTAATACGCCTCCAGCGTTCGTTCTCAACACATACGAGTTTGTTGACTCTTCAACATCAACTCCAACAAACTCAGGCTCAGCAGTGCAGTGGCGAGCAATCGCAGCTGACAGCAACAGTGCCCCATACTTCCTCTTGGTATGTAAAACAAACGCCACTCCAACCGCCAACGCAGGGACTGGTATCGGTACAGTGCCACCGACCTGTGCAGGCGGTACATCAAATAAGTGGGCGGTCTCAGCCGGTACCGTCAGTGGTGTCGCTGTCACTATTTCCACCACTACCGTAGAAGCTCACGCTGAACAAAATGTCTGGTACTCTTGGGTATGCGATGACGATGCCGTAAACCCTCGCTGTAACAACACTCCTGTCCAAGGTCCGACAAGTACGACAGCCTTCACTTCTCCGTTTTACGTAAACCACCGTCCAGTCTTTACAAATGCCTACAATAACGGCCCAAAAAATCCAGGTGCAGCGATTTCTTTTAACTCCACCTCAAGTGATCCTGATACAGTCGGTGGTGCTGATAAAATCTACCTTATTGCATGTCAAAATAATGGCGGCGTGAACGCTGTAACCCGAAAGTGTACTTCAGGAGGGGACTTGGCTTCTACTACTGGAAGTGTGACAACTAACGCAACAGCTGCCTACTCACTTGCTTCTATCGTTAGAGACGATACATATGTCGCCTACAGTTACTTGGTTGACCAGCATGGTCACTCAGCTTCTGCAAACCCTCGACAGAATAACTTCATCGTAAACAACGTTGCTCCGACTGTCCTCAGTGGAGATATTGTATTAAATGGTGGTAGTAACATAACGCTGACAAATCCTGGAAATGAAACTACCGGCTATACATTGCAATTTAAAGTCCGGGACAACAACAGTTGTAAAAACTTCTCAAACGGCAGTGAAATTAGTGGTTACCGAGTTGCTCTGCACCGCTCAAGTTTTGCAACTTCAACCTGTACAGGCCTTTCAGGCTCATATAATCCGAATAGATGTTATGCCAGTGGTGTTCCGACAACGGTTTGGAACCTTAGCTGTACTGCCTCTACCACCAGCTGTACTGGACCGACAGATATTGACGTTATTTATAACTGCACATTCCCACTATGGTTCGTAGCTGACCCGACTGACTCAGGCCCAAACACCCCGGCAGCATTTGCCGCAGATACGTGGAAGGCTGCAGTTTTGGGAACTGACGATAATGGACTCTCAAGTTCACTCGTAGACGGTTCAAGTCCGGTGGAGCTCATCAGCTTCACAGCACTCGACCTCCTAACAGCTGCAATTCCATACGGAGCCTTGGAGCCAGGTAATAACACAGGAACACTCAACGCCTCAACCTCAGTTCGATCATTAGGTAATACCGGACTTGATGAAATCCTTACTGGAGAGTCCATGTGTGGCACCTTCGCACTCGCTAGTAAGTGTAGAATATCGGCCACTTCAACCGTTCCAGAGAACCAACAAAAATTTGGTACAAGTTCACTTTCATACGGAAGTTCTCAGGCTACAACTCTCTCATCAACAACACTAAAAGAGCTTGAAATCAACGCCGCTAAGCAAACCAGTACTTCGTCAGCCTCACTTCTAAGAAAGACAACCTATTGGGGTATTGCGGTGCCGGGCACTATCACACTCGCTGGGGCATACAAAGGAATCAATAGCTTCATAGCCAAAACAGCTGAAGCCGTTGACTGGTAAACGCAGACGACATATCCACACAACAGCCACTGTTATCCCGCAGTGGCTGTTGATTTTTAGGCATTTATTACTGATAATAAGGAACAGCATGCGGCACACTATGAACAGGCTTTTTGTTTTTGCACTTTTTATTCCAATCTTTTTTTTAAGCCTGGGAATTGAGACTGTTCATGCTGGTTTTGGTATTACTCCTCCTTACGTTAAAAATACCAGCCTTGTCCGCAACTCCACCTACGAACAACAAATTCTCCTAGTTCGAAGCGATCCAAATGTAGCTCAGAAGGCAGAAATTGTTGTTGACGCCCCTGAAATTGCTAGTTGGATACAGATTGTAGAAGGTAATAGTATTTTGATGCCACGAGGTGAACAGAAAGTATCAATGACGGTTCGTGTCACTGTGCCAAGTGATGCAGAATTCAAGGAATACAAAGGTTCGATTCGAATCCGCACACTTCCTGCCGACGGACAGGTGGCTGACGGCGCGGTGAGTATTTCTCTAGGAGCGTTGGTGGACATTGACCTTTCTGTTATTGATAAAGAAATCAAGGATTTTCGTGTCCGTAAAATTTCTGTCGGCGAGCTAAATGAAGGACACAAGTTTGCGTGGCTTTTCTATCCAGGTAAAGTTCGCTTGGATATGATGTTAGAAAACACAGGGAATATCGATGTAGCTCCCTCAACTGTTGAGCTGAGAATTTTTGAAAACTCAGGGAAAGTGCTTCTGGAGGAAACAAAAAACATTGGAGCTATTAAAAAAGTAAAACCATACGCAACCGATACAGTAACTGCAGAAATACCAACTAGGCTTCCCTCAGGGAGTTATGTCGCTCACTACCTTGTGTACAACGACGGAGAAGTAAAGCAAGAAGGAGATGTGAGCCTTCTCGTACTTCCATTTGGAACTCTCAACCTAGCTGGCTTCGGTTTCTTAGGACTTTCTCTTGCCCACAAAATTTCAATTCTTCTTCCAATCTTCTCGTTCGTTATAGCTATCCTGTACCTTATCCATATTCGTCGCAATCGTAAAAAGTCACGACCATAGTCTCTATGAAGAGTCTAAAAGCCGCCACAGTAATAACCATAGTAACTTTGGTACTCCCGTTTGTGTCGACAGCTCAGAGTGTTTCTATGGGCACTAGTACACCAGTTGTAGCAACTACAACACTTAGCCTGAGTGTCTGTGGCAATTTGATTGTAGACGTTGGAGAGCAGTGCGACGTACCAGGTGAAACAGGACTTTATAGTCAAACTATTGCCGGCCGACAGTGCAACGTTCGCTGTGACTTTGGGCCTTATTGTGGAGACGGAATTCTACAGTCTCCACATAGCGAAGAGTGCGATGACGGCAACAATGACAGCGGTGACTTTTGTTCAGCAATTTGTAAAATCGAACCGGCTGGTTCTGGTGGTGGTGGTTCTTCAGGCGGCGCCAGTGGCGGCGGCGGGGGTGCAAAAAAAGACCTCGGTTCGACGGTCGTAAACATCACAGGAAAAGGATACCCTTCACGAACAATGAACTTTCTTTTAGACGGCTCAAGTATCGGTACAGTACAAGCTAATAGTCTCGGTGCCTTTGAATTCTCTACCAAAGCCTCACCAGGAACAGCCACTCTAGGTATTTGGTCAACTGACCTCTTTGGAACTAAGTCAATTATTCTTAGCAATACTTTTGACGTCACCCAAAGTGCGGTTACCAATCTAAATGATTTAGTCCTTCCTCCGAGTATCAAAGTGCCTCAATCAAACTTCAATCCAGGCGACATCATTACTGTTTCAGGACAAGCCGTACCAAACTCAACCATTAATCTTTACATCGACAAGAATTCTACTACGGTGGTGGCTACCGGGCAGGCCGGCTCAAACGGAGCCTGGACTATCTCATACAACACTAGCAAGCTCTCAGCTGACTCCCACACCCTTCGAGCACGTTCAATAACTGGAATACCACCGCTTACGGTGCAA
>JAYVWI010000067.1:0-5700 GCA_043786195.1 Minisyncoccota bacterium | reverse complement strand
CACATTAAATTCGTAATCATTATACAGTAATCGTATGGCAACAAAGAAAGCTGGCGGAACCGCCAAAAACCTGCGCGACTCGCAACCAAAAATGCTTGGAGTGAAGCGCGCAGATGGACAAACAGTCAAGCCCGGTGACATCATTGTGCGTCAGCGAGGTACTAAGATCGATGGAGGTAAGGGAGTAATGATCGGAAAGGATCATACTATCTTTGCAGTTATCACCGGAGTCGTCTCTTTCAAGAGCATTCGCAAGATTCGTTTCAACGGTCAACGAGTAACTAAGAAAGCAGTTGACGTTATCGCAGCTGCGTAAGTACAAACAAAAGAGCCGCCCTCACGGGCGGCTCTTTTTATTAGTTAAAGTTGGAGCGCCTTTCCAGCTCGCTGCATCTTATTTCTCCCTTGGAGGTCGAAATAAGCTAAGCGCCTGGATAAATTCAGAATAGTCGCCTACGGCTCCTTTCTTTATTTAACATCAACCTTCTCAATTACAATATCTTCACTTGGCATGTCGCGAGGGCCGGTTTTGGCGTTGCCGATGGTGTCGACGATGTCCATGCCTTTAATGATTTGTCCGAAGACTGGGTGCTTTGAATTATTTGGGTCGGGGACATTCCAGTCGAGCGCGGTGTTATCAACGAGGTTGATAAAGAATTGACTACCACCGGTATTGGGACCACTGTTGGCCATGGCGATGGTACCGCGTACATTACTCAAGTGCTTCCCTTCGACAAATTCGTCTTGGATTGAGTAGCCTGGACCACCTTGTCCATAACTCATCACATTGGCTGTCTTGGTGTTTGGATCACCACCTTGAATCATGAAGTTTTTAATCACTCGGTGGAATTTTGTGCCGTTATAGAAGCCTTCAGTCACAAGCTTTTTGAAGTTGCCGGCAGTGATAGGCATGGCGTCTTGGAAGAGCTCGATTTCAATCACTCCTTTGTTGGTCGTCACGACCGCTACTGGATTACTACTATTTGTCATATCTACATCATAAGCGGCTAATTGGTCGGCGTTTATTGGGGCTGGAAGAGTTTTTACAGGCGGTGTCGTTGTCGCTGTGTCCGATAACGCTTTACTATTCTTGTCATGAGGCCCAAGCCACATGGCGATAGCAGCAATTAGTGCTCCACAGAGTACTAAGAGTGCAATTATCCAATAAGACTTTTTCACTAAATCATTTTGCATACCTAACTGTTTGCTTTAATAACTTCAATAATACAACTCTGCACAATCCCTCCTCGCTTCAAGGTAATCTCGTGACTACCTACAGATTTAATTGATACTTTAATTTCTATTTGAGTTGGGAGAATAGAAATCCCTCGTTTTTTTGCGGCTGCAATAATATCAGCCTCATGTACTGCTTTAAAAAGATGTCCTTGTGCGTTGGCTTGGCCACCAACGATCTGTAGCGGCGTCGCTTGCATTTCTGTCAGAGCTGCCTTGAACTGGTCTTCTCCAAGCTTATCATTGAGCGACGCGGTCGCTTTCATGGTAGCGATTTTCTTCATATTGGCCGGCGTCGCTGGCTCTGCCCACTTTTTGGGAATGAGCTGATTGAGCGCATATCCATCAGGCAAATCAACGATTTCTGACCGTCGTCCGATTTTTGCTACATCGCGTAAGAGTATTACTTTCATTCAGTGAGGGATTAGTACCGATAAACACAATCTCTAAAAGCAGAGAACATGGCACCTATAATAGCAGAGCTTTTTAATGGGCACTAGTGTCAGCGCCGAGAGCGGCGGTCAAGTTTTCACTTTTGACCTCCTCGCCCTTGAGGAAACGCAGTGCAGCTTCCTTTTGTGGGTCTTTCTCGTCTTCACGGTCTTTGGGAGTACGCTTAATGATGATATCTGGTGTCAAACCACCATTTGAGATAGAAACGTCGTTTGGGGTAAACCACCGTGCAATAGTGACCTTCACAGACGAACCGTCTCCAAGATCGACAAGCTCTTGCACAGATCCTTTTCCGAAGGTGTTAACACCCATAACAGTGGCAATACTGTGGTCGTGGAGCGCTCCAGCCAGAATCTCGGAAGCAGACGCTGAGCCGCCATCCACAAGCACGACAAAGTTCTTTGGGTTGAATTCTCGCACTTGGCGATTGCGAGTTCGAAAAACTTTGTCTTCACCTCCAGCTCCAGCACGTTCTCGTACCACAATCTTGCCGGCAGGCATATAGAAGCTGGCGATATCAACCGCGCTTTGCATAAAGCCACCAGGATTGCCTCGCAAATCAAGAATCAACTTCTCTTTCTTGCTCGCCACAAAAGCATTCATTGCCTCTTCCATTTTGGTGTCAGAGACGGCATTGAAGCTGTAGAGAGAAATTATGAAGGTGTCATCTACAGATTCAGTTTTAACGGTTGGGATGTCGATTGTATCACGAGTGACTTCGATGGTGCGGAATTCTTTATCTCCCTCGCGGTAGATTGAGAAAGTAACTTTGGTTCCCTTTTCACCACGAATCATACGGACAGCTTCATCAATACTCATACCTTCCGTGCTCTTTTTATCAATTGAGACAATGACATCGCCAGAGATAAGCCCCGCCTTTTCGGCTGGAGTGCCTGGTAGGGGCGCAATAATGGTAATGATGTCTTTGCGCATTCCAACCTCCATTCCGACACCACTGAAGTTGCCCGAGATAGTATCCTGAAATTGTTCCGCGTCTTTCGGTGGGAAATAAGTGGTGTATGGGTCACCAAAAGCTTTCACCAGTCCAGCAATTGCCCCGCGCACTTTGTCTTGCTCGCTGAGTGGTGCAGAGGAACTGGCTGAGACAAATTTGTCGTTAAGAATCCCCCACACTTTCCAAAACTCGGTAAGATCAACGTTTTCTTTAGCCTGTGCTGCCTCTGACATTGGAAGCATCCCTACGATAGGGACGGTTTTCCCAAATACCGTGCCGGTTTTTCCGATATAAATTCCAGACACAAATATCGCACACATGATGAGCAGTGTGAGTGGAATCTTTATCCAGAATTGATTAAATGAAGCCATGATGCCCGCAGTGGACTGTTCGCCGTCTTGTAACATGGGAGCATTATCGCATGAACCTTTAGGAAGGCCAAAGGGCTTTCCGTGTACGCCCTTAGTTTGCTACACTAGGAGACACCTATGCTTAAAAAAATGTTTGGTCGAAAACCCCCGAGTCATCTGAGAGAAGTGAGGCTCTTTAATACTGAATCAAGCACTATTGAGGTATTTACCCCGCTCAAAGATCCCGCGGTAAAAATGTACAGCTGCGGGCCGACGGTCTATGACTACGCCCATATCGGCAATCTTCGTTCATATATATTTGCTGACATTCTAAAGCGCACACTCACTCGTAACGGCTACTTGGTAAAGCACACTATCAACTTTACAGACTTCGGCCACCTTTCTGATGACGCTGATGCCGGCGAGGACAAGATGATGAAGGGACTCAAGCGAGAAGAACTTCCGGTGAGCCTCGAAGGAATGCGCGAGCTCGGCGACAAATACATCCAGGCGTTTGTCGACGACACGGAAGAATTACGAATCCTTCCGCCAACCACCTGGGCTCGGGCGAGCGACTATATCGGCAAACAAATCAGTCTCGTGAAGATGCTTGATGACAAAGGTTTTACCTACCAAACTTCTGATGGTGTGTATTTTGATATAAAACAGTTCCCTGCCTACGGCCGACTCGGAAAAATCAGTCTTGATAAATTAAAGGAGGGTGCGCGAGTAGAAGTAAATACCGAAAAACACAATCCGGCAGACTTTGCGGTCTGGAAAAACAGCGAACTAGGGTGGCCGAGCCGCTTTGGTACCGGCTTCCCGGGCTGGCATATTGAATGTTCGGCGATGGCACTGGCCACTCTTGGTAAGCAAATCGACATACACACTGGCGGTATCGACCACATCAGCACCCACCACAATGCCGAAATCGCACAGTCGGAAGCAGCTACTGGTAAGCAGTTCTCCAAGTACTGGATGCATAATGCATTTATCACCATCGACAACACTAAAATTGCCAAGTCCTTAGGAAATAGCATCACTATGCGTCACTTACGCGACCGTGGCTTCTCTGGCGACGACTACCGCTACTGGCTTCTCACAGCCCACTATCGCTCCCCCATCAACTTTTCTTTCGAAGCACTCAAGGCTTCCAAACAAGCACTCTATCGTCTCAAGCGTCATATGTATGAAGACTTCAAACAAAAGTCGGCCGTGCCAGACGCTGCGTACATGGAACGATTCGATACTCACCTTGCCAATGACCTTGATACGCCAGGAGCCATCGCTGTACTGTGGGAAATGATTAAAGACGACAACCTCAGCATCAAGACCAAATGCGGCACGCTTAAGGCCATGGATGAGATTCTCGACATTGGTCTATCAGAAAATGTCGTCGAAGGTGTCCGTTCACTTGGAGTTGTGGGGGCAGAAGAACTTCCAGTAGAAATTCAAGATTTACTCGATAAGCGTGAAGCTGCGCGCATCGCTCGCAACTGGGCGGAAGCTGACTTCCTTCGTGATGCAATTCTCCGTAAAGGGTATGCCGTAGAAGATACGCCGCAAGGGCCAAAGCTGACTAAAGCTTAGAAATAAAAATGACGCCACAAGCAAGCTCGTGACGTCATTTTATTTTCATTTGGGCGACTTAATCCGGTCTTCGCCATGGTTGCAGCTGACAACGGTGGTTGTACCAAAGAAACAGCGCGAACATCGAGAACAAAACTCCGAATTTAGTCCATGCCACTTCGGTAACAGTTGAGGAGTTCACGGCAAAAACTAGCCAAGCTACTCCAATAAGTGACCATACCGCAGTAATTAGCAGTTCACTGATAGCCAAAACGGCGCCATCAGCTTTTTGCCAGAGCACAAACAAGTGCTCTTCACCCAATTCTCGTCTGAAAATGAACTTCATTTAATATTCCTCCTGCGCACACTATACACACTTTTTGAACACTTTCCACACAAGCGGTCAATTGCTCTCGCGTGGTAAACTTCTGCCATCATGGCACAAGACACGCTTAATCGTTCGCTTCGAAAACCGCCGCAAAACGTCGAGGCTGAAAAAGCGCTACTTGGTGCCATCCTCCTCAAGCCTGATGCGCTACACGATGTATCGGTGACTGTTTTTCCAGAAAGCTTTTACGCTGACAAGCACCGCAATATCTTTGACGCAATTTCAAAAATTTTCTCAAAAGGAGACCCGATTGATCTTGTCTCAGTTGTTACAAAATTAAAAGACATGGGAGTAATTGATCGTGTCGGCGGCGCTTCGTATATCACTGAACTCATCGAGATGGTACCGGCCGCCGGCAACGCGATGTACTACGCCGAGCAAGTCCTCAACAAGTCGACTTTGCGAAATCTAATCCATGCTGCGGACGACATCGCAGAAATTGGCTATGGTGATCCGGAGAGTGTAGATGAAGCGCTCGACCAAGCCGAGAAAAAAATCTTCCAAGCCACTCAAGCGCCAAGCTCTCAAAAATTTCGACCGATTGGCAGCGCCCTTTCTGAAGCTTGGGAGCGCTTCGAACACCTCACAGAAAACCCTCAAGACAAACGTGGTGTGCAGTCAGGCTTCACAGCCCTCGATAATCTCCTCGCCGGTTTTCAAAAGTCCGACCTTGTCATCCTCGCGGCTCGCCCTTCCATGGGTAAGACTACTTTTGCGCTCGATATCGCCCGCAACGCCGCCTTGCAGCACGG
>JAYVWI010000066.1:0-4831 GCA_043786195.1 Minisyncoccota bacterium | reverse complement strand
AGGTTCCTATGACACTACACCAGAAGCCGAGCGCCACGTCACCGAAGACCTAATTGAAATGTGGGAACGTCACGACGCATACACGTACCCAATGCAGGGTATTGATATGAAAACGGTCTTAAATTATCGTCATAGTGAACACGTTGTGGCCTGGGCTAAGCCGCTGGCTGAACTTTTTGTCCACATAATGAAGCAGACTGTCACCACCGAAGACTTTAAAAGTGTACTAACCGAATACATAACAGAAGCCGGAGATAATGGCTATAAAGACCGAAATGTCTTTGTCAAAAGTACTCTCTAAGAAAAAAGAAAAAGCCGCAGTCATTCCGACTGTGGCTTTTTCTATAGCGGTACTCGATATTGGAGGGCTTCGAGGATGTGGGAAACTTCGATGTGCTCTTGGTGATCAAGGTCGGCGATAGTGCGAGCGACTTTGATGAGTCGATGGTAACTACGAGGTGAGAGGTTGAGTTTGGCGCTGGAAAGTTTGAGGAGGTCTTTCACATCGTCGTTCAAATAAATAATCTCTTCGAGATCTCGGGCTGAGAGGTTGCTATTTGTGGTAGCAGCGCGACCGACGTGGCGCGCGAGCATCCGCTCGCGCGCCTGCTTCACTTCCTCCCTAGCTTGTTCTGTCTCCCCCGTCTCTTTCTTAAGGCTGGTGAGAGTATCATAGTCGACGTGAGGCACTTCAAGCCAAAGATCAATACGATCAAGAATCGGCCCCGATACTTTATTTTTATAGGTTTCTTTCATGGCGCGAGCAAGGTCGGTGGTACCGTCTTCGCTGCCGCGGTAAGGATTGAGTGCAGCGACTAGTACGAAGTCCGCTGGAAACTCAGCCGTTCCTTGTACACGGGATATAGTCACTACGCGGTCTTCAAGCGGCTGCCGTAATGCGTCAATCGAACGTCGCTCAAATTCTGGAAATTCGTCCATAAAAAGTACGCCGTGATGAGCCAAGGTGACTTCGCCTGGCTTAGGGTTGGAACCACCACCAACAAGCGCAGTGTGTGAAGCAGTGTGATGTGGTGATCGAAAAGGCGGACGAGCACTAATTTCTATTTCGTTTCCTGCTAACGAGTGAATTGCGGTGACCGCGAGAGCCTCCTCTCTTGTGAGTGGGGGAAGTAGTCCGCGCAGAGCACGGGCTAGCATAGTTTTACCCGTGCCTGGCGGGCCAACAAACATCACGTTGTGGCGTCCAGCAGCAGCGATGACAAGTCCGCGCTTGGCTGCTTCTTGTCCCTTGATGTCTTCAAGCGTCACGGCACTTTCGTACCATGTTTCCGGAATGTGAGTCGGTAGTTGAGCGATTAATTTTGGCGCTTCAATAATCGGACTAATGTGTTCGATTACGTCACGTAGTGTAGCGGCTGGGTAAATAGTGATATCGTCGACAAGTGCCGCTTCGGCAGCATTTTCTGTTGGAACCACCACTTCTTGATAGCCAGCTTTTTTAGCTGCCAGGACACAGTTAAGAACGCCGCGAACTTTGCGAACGCTTCCGTCGAGTCCAAGTTCCCCGACTAGTATTCGTTCTTTATTGTCGCTCATGATTTCTTCAGTAGCGAGCAAATAAGCGATGGCAATTGGCAGGTCAAAAAGAGGCCCTTCCTTTTTGAGGTCAGCAGGTGAAAGTGAAATGACGATTTTGTGATTTTTAGTTTTCGGTGAATCAAATCCGGAATGTTTAATAGCACTACTGACGCGGTCTTTGGATTCGTCAATCGCTTTTCCAGCTAAACCGACAATAGAAAACGCGTGGAGACCACGCGATATGTCGGCTTCGATTGTGACGATAGTACCAGTAAGCACTTGAGGTTGAACCGTGGTGACGCGAGCAATCGACATATTTCTATATTAAAGTGAAAGGGTACGTTCGTCGTTCATGTGCGAGACGCAGGTCCGTGCTGTAGGAAGAAATTCAAGTCGTTCAGGTTCAATGGGTTCTTCACAGATTTCGCATAAGCCGTAGGTGCCGGTCTCAATTTTTTTGACTGCTAGAGTAATATTGCGAAATGTGGTTTCTAGGGTAGCTGTTGTCGCTCGTCTCTCATTCCATTCTTCAACCCCGTCCGCTTCACTATTTTCGTCACTTTCCTTTAACTCGTCAGTGTCGGGAATTGCCTCCCAATCACCAGTTGTGTCATTATAAATAGCGATTTGTGTAAGATCTTGGACGATGCGATGGTGTTCTGCTTCTAGTTTTGTACGAAGTGATGTGTAGTCGGTCATATAGATTGAGTATACAGCAGGTAGCTACTTACTGCCTAGGATGTTTTTAAAAGAGTTGATGTCCTCAGTAATGAGAACAGTGTCAGTAGATAAAAATCCGTAGACTATGAACTCTTTTCCATCTGCTGTAAGTACTCTGACATCTGAGTTGCCAATCGTCTCGTCACTAAAGTTAGTTTGGGAGGTGGGGTTTGTTGTCCCCAAGAATTGCTGCAGACCTTCGGCCATGTTTGGTTCCCATGTCAAAAGCGTTCCAAACGCAGCTGTGGGGTCTGTGATTTTTAAGACAATTGCATGCTGTGCGTTTATTGTCACAACATGGACAATACTTACTGTTTGAACAAAGTTTTTACTGCCAGAAAAACCAAGCAGCTCTAGCGTTGTTTCTTTTGAAAGTGGGGTGCCGGATGCGTCAACGAGGCGGATTTCTTTCGGGGTGTTTGAAATAGTTTCAGTCGCTTTGAGTTGCTCTGCAAGGGTTGCTTGAGAAAGGGTGGGGAGGGTTACGTCAGTGACTGTAGTTGAGGCGAGTAGTGATGTCGCTGGCGATATAGTAGTGACTGACGCTGCGTCTGGAATAAGTGAATTAACAAGCGTTCGTGCGATAACAACTAAAATAAGTAGTGTTAATGCCACGCCAGCGATACTTAGAGTAAGAGCGTTTGTGTTAAAGCGTATCGTTTCCACCAAACGAGCGATTACACCCATTTCAGTTTCTTGGCTGTCGGTTGGTTCAAGAGAAACTTCTTGCAAAGGTTCTTCCACCACACTTTCAATTGTTGTGGGCTGCGGTGGAGGTGTAGGGGAGGTTTGTTGTAGTTGGGTTACCTCAGGTACTTTGTATTCTTGGACAGGTACCGGCGGGGTTACTGCTGGGGATGTTGGTACGAGCACCACTTCAGGCGCTGATGGTTGCGTGAAGACTGGGGCCGGCAGACTATTTCTTTTAAATTCAACTTGTATTCTCTCTGGCTTCTTTGCAGCGAGTGGCTCAGGTACTTTTTCCGTGGCAGATGCTGTTTGAGTTTCTAGTAGTGAATATCCAGGTTCTACATTTGGTGACCAAGAAATGTCCGGCTCTGTGTGTGTTTGGACAGGAGTTTGATTTCGTCGGCGGATTTCGTCCTTTAGAGTTTCTTGATCTGCGGTAAATATAGTGCCTGTTTTTGAAGTCGCCTTTTGTACCACACCCTTACGACGTTCGACGTCTGTTACAGTGTAAGTAGGAGTTTCTTCAGGAGTCAGTTTTTTGCTAAACGCGGAAAACCAGTCGTTTATGGAAATGATTAGTGCGTCGAAGAAGTTAGTTTTATTCCGTTTGGTGTCAGTAATAATGGTTCCGCCTGATGCGGAGACTTTTTCTTTTAGGTCTCTTTTTTTGGCTCGGACGGTAACTTTCTTGGAAGGCTCAGCATGTATCGTCGGTATCGGTGGGGTGGTGTGTGCTGTCGCACTTTTTATATTCGGTACAGTGGTTTTTTTCTGTAATTCGTGAGAGGCTGGAATGTGAGGTGCTTTCGCCAGAGGTGTGGATTCTTGATTTCCGGGCCGACTCTTAGTCGGAGTCTGGGTAGCGAATACTTTTGCCGCCGCCGCTTTTTCAGTCGGTACAGAAACAGGTACTGACACAAGTGTGTCAGTTGAGGTGGTGTTGTTCCCGTCTTTTCCTTGAGCAATCGCAGCATCTTGTGCGAAGGTACGGATTTTACGGAGTGTCTTTTTTTGTTCCTCGCTCATTACTGTCTAGTATCTCACGAAAAACTCTCCCAAGGGAGAGTTTTTCAACTGTATTGTTATTGTGGTTTGTTATTTTCCGGTGCTTGGAGTCCTCGTTTTTGTGCAAATTCGGGATCAGCCTGTTTTATAGAGAGTCCAATCTTTCCATCGTCAACTTTTAAAACAATCACCGAGACGGTCTCCCCTTCTTTTAGAATACCTTCAACTGTCTCAAGTCGGAACGGTGCAATTTCTGAGATGTGAATAAGGCCTTCATTGTGGCTATCAATTTTTGCAAAAGCACCGAAGGCTGCAAGGCGAGTGATAGTGACCTCAACTCTCTCTCCTACTTCGTAAACTCTGGTCAGCGAACGAATATTGTCAGCTGCTTTTTGAGCTGAACCATTCTTGCCCGTGATAAAAACTGTTCCGTCTTCCTCAATAGTAATCTCCTGCACGCCCGAGTCGTCTTTGATGCTTTTGATGGTTTTGCCGCCGCCACCAATTACAAGACCAATCTGGTCGGGTTTGATTTGAACGACAATAATCTCCGGCGCTCGTGGCGAGATAGTTGATCGCGGCACAGCGATTGCGGCGGTCATTGTCTCTAGAATATGCAGTCGAGCTATTCGTGCCTTTTCGAGTGCACCAGCGAGAATCTCGAGCGAGACACCGCCCACCTTCACGTCCATCTGAATCGCGGTCACCCCTTCAGTTGTTCCAGCTACTTTAAAGTCCATATCACCGAACTCGTCTTCGGGTCCTTGGATATCCGTAAGAAGTGCATATTTGCCTTCGCCGATCATGACTCCTGACGCGATGCCAGCCACCGGTCGTTTGATTGGGACGCCGCCGTCCATCAGTGCAAGTACTGAAC
>JAYVWI010000065.1:0-17978 GCA_043786195.1 Minisyncoccota bacterium | reverse complement strand
GTCGGGAATAATGATTCCTGATGGTGATGCAGTTCCTTGCTCCTCTTCAGTCAGCGGGCGCACAATCACCTTGTCATTCAAAGGTCGAATCGGGCTTGTTTGTTCAGACATACATCAATAAAGATTAAGAACTAATTTAGTAATACAAATAGTGTTACGACGAAAATCCACCATATATTTCGTTCGTCGAGCGTTCATTTTATATGAGTTTCAATAGAGAAGCAAAAATCCCCAGCTTTAATGTGCGAAAGTTGGGGACTAAATTTATTGTCTCAAGTACGAAACTGAGAAAATGACGAAAATATTCACAAGCGCGCCCAAGCCGCTACTTACGAGCAAAAGCCGATCTCTCTGGAAATACCCATGCGATGTAAAGCCAATTTGAATAAATAACAACAGCCAAAGAGAATTTATCGAAATGCCGCTAACATTTCTTGTTTCCCAGATTTTATATGCCTGAGGAAGCATGAAGGTCGGACTCAACAAACCGACAAACCAGATAATCTTATTCCAATGAATAAGTTTTGCTACTTCATTTCGATCCATCAATGCTTCCTTTAAAATTTTTTTCCAAAGGAGTTATACCAGGTTGGTTTGCTGGTGTCTACACAAATATGTAGCCCTCCTTGCAAAAACAACCCCCTAGGTGCAGTATTACTTGCAGAAAGCAGTAGAAAGGGATTCGCAATGGCATATTTGGGAGCATTAGGAGCATTCATAGCAAGCGCTGGCGTATTTGCTGGCGGACGGTTCGTAAACACAGAGTTTGGAGCCGTGCAAGTTAAGGACGGTATATCGAGAATGCTTGCTGGAGTACTTCTCTTCATTGGGGTTGGCCTTATTGCAGCCGCAAAACTTTTTGGCTAAGTGCCAGCTACAGGCAGTAATCTCTTTAAAAGAAGAAACTACTGCCTGTTTTTGTTATTCTTTTCAATTTCACCACACCTTGCGAAATTCTTTATATTTTGCTATATTCATCCCTGCATGAATATTATCGATTCAGTGCTTCCAGCACTGCCGTACATCCAGATAATCCTCTCCGTCCTCCTTGTTGCATCAATTCTCTTGCAACAGCGCGGCTCTAGTTTGGGGGGTGCATTTGGTGGCGACAACTTCAGTTCAGCTTTTCACAAGCGCCGTGGCGCCGAGCTTTTCCTATTCAAATTTTCAATTGGTATCTCTATCCTCTTTGTGATTTCAGCCCTTTTGAACGTTTTGGCGTAGACAATCCTCTACGAACCTAGCTTATCTGTAAGCACTCTTGTGCCTCTTTTGCTACGTCAGTATTTGAAAGAATCCTCTAATTCAATCCGTATCACTACATATGAAGCCTCTCCACCCTTCGAAGCGTAGCCTCTTCGATCGACTACTCTCTCTTATAGAAGTAAAAACATCTAGCGATAGACTTATTCTTCGCGTTCTTTTCTTTGTGGTCATATTCTCTGGTATTTGGCTGGCAATCAGTGTCAACAATCACTACTCTTCAATCACCCCGATTCGTGGCGGCACATTGAAGGAGGGCATTATCGGCACTCCGCGTTTCGCCAATCCAGCCTTGGCTATCACTCGCGCCGACCAAGACGTCACCGCACTCATCTACAGTGGCCTCATGAAGATAAATGAGAAAGGCGAGCTCGTCCCTGATATAGCTGAATCCATATTGGTCTCAGATGATGGGCTCACATACAATATCGTCTTACGAAAAGACGTTCACTTTCATGATGGGACACTACTCACCGCCAAAGATGTTACTTTCACTATAGACCTCATCAAAAACCCTGATCTAAAAAGTCCACTTCGTGGTAACTGGAGCGACGTCACTGTCGAAGAGGTCAATGACAACGAACTAAATATTGTTCTTAAAAACCCTTACGTACCTTTTAAGGAAAACTTCCTGGTTGGCATTATGCCAGCCCATCTTTGGAGTCAGGTTCCAATTGAACAACTTCCCTTCAATAAGCTCAACACTGAGCCGGTTGGTTCTGGACCTTTTAAAGTTAAGACAGCTACCCGTGATGTAAATGGCCTCATCAACAGCTACACTCTCGCCAGCAACCGCGAGACTCCTGCTCCAGCTAAGATCGACAGCTTTGAACTTCATTTTTATAATGACGAAGCAACGTTAGTGAAAGATTTGAAAGCTGGAATGCTTGATACTAGTGCGTATGTTGGCAACGAGGACGTTTCTGCACTTGTTGAATCTGGTGACTTCAAGACCATCACCGAACCCCTCCCTCGAGTGTTCGGAGTCTTTTTTAACCAAAACAAAATACCCGCCCTGCGCGATCCGGCCGTCCGCGAAGCATTGTCTATTGCCATCGACCGCAGCAACATTATTGCTACTGCTCTAAACGGACAAGGTGTCCCCATTTATACACCTATGCCAGAGAGTGGTGATACGTTACAATCTACGGAAGGTTCAAACGAAGAGACTCCCGCTTCTCGGGTAGAGCGTGCACAAAAAATCCTCACTGACGCTGGTTGGACAAAAAACAACCTTGGTTTGCTTGAAAAACAAATCGATGGTTCCGCGACCACTCTCAGTCTCACAATTCGCACCAGTAACGTCCCGCTTTTTAATACGGTCTCACAAATGGTGGCTGACGAATGGAAAGCAATCGGAGTCGAAGTCTCAACCGAACAATTTGAACAAACTGGTCTTATCCAGACAGTAATTCGTCCTCGTGACTTTGAAGTCCTACTTTTTGGACTTGATATGAGTCGCGCCCAAGATCTCTATCCATTCTGGCACTCATCGCAAAAAGACGATCCTGGACTCAACATAGCCCAATACACCAACCTCACTGTTGATGGTCTCCTAGAAAAAGCCCGCGGAGAACAAGACGAAAACGCCCGCAATCAAGCTCTCAGCGACGCGAGTACAGTCATCGTAAACGAACGCCCGGCCATCTTCCTTTTTGAGCCAATGATGACCTATGTCGTAAAGAAAGACGTCGTCGTGAGTGATATTCACAACATCGGAAAGCCATCTGACCGTTTCAGTAACAGCATTAACTGGTACACCGATAGTGACAATATTTGGAATATTTTTAAAGAAAATAATTAACAATTAAAAAAGTAACAACAAAATTATGGAAAATTCTCCACAACAACCAACCCCACAAGCAAATCCTGCCGGCGCACCACGTCGTCTTAATCGAAGACGCGGACGCGGCGCTAGTCGCCCATTTTCAGCCCCTGGAACTGCTGGATTTGTAAAACGCGCCCCGGAGCAGCGAACAGCTACTCCGGGGGCACCGACTCAAAGCCGACCTCCAGCCCGACCACAAACAAAGGCTCCTGGAGCTGGCGGTCGTCCCAATGCAGCCGGAGCCAATAACCGCCCTCGCCGTAACCGTGGTGGCAATGATCGCCGTCGTCGTGACAAAGCCCCTGCCCTGACTCACCGCCTGACGGTTACCGACCAAAGGTCTGCTTTCATTCCTGAAGTTCTCGACGAAGACACCGTCCGCATTATCCCGGTATCAGGAGTAGAAGAAATCGGTCGCAACATGAACATCATCGAAACCAAGGATGACATCATCGTGGTCGACGCTGGCTTCCAATTCGTCTCTGAAGAAAGTGGCACACCAGGTGTCGACTACATTCTTCCCAACACGCAATACCTCGAAGAGCGAAAGGATAAAATCCGCGCACTTGTCATCACTCACGGTCACCTCGACCACATTGGTGGTATTCCTTATATTATGGAGCGCATTGGTAACCCACCAATCTACACCCAGTACCTGACTTCACTCATGATCTTGAAGCGCCAGGAGGAGTTTCCTCATATGGAGCCGATTAAAATCATCGTCATCAAAGAAGGTGAATCATTTACTGTTGGTGGTACCACCATCAAAACTTTTCCCGTCACTCACTCGATTCCTGATGCTATGGGTGTCTGTGTTGGCACCAAGCACGGTGACGTAGTACTAACCGGAGACATCAAGCTCGTGCACGAAGAAGGTAAAGTAGTCGTTGAAGAACGAGCTTCATGGGAGAAGGTTGGTCTTAATAAGAACATCGCCCTTCTCTGTGACTCCACCAACGCTGACCGCGCTGGCTTCTCAGCTCTTGAGTCACGCGTATTTGAAACCCTCGAGCAAATCATCCGCACTTCGCGTGGACGCCTCGTCATTGGTACTTTCGCGTCACAGTTTGACCGCCTTATCAGTGTGATTAAGGTGTGTGAAGAAACTGGTAAGAAAGTCGTCATGGAAGGACGAAGTATCAAGACCAATATCGACATCGCTATCCTTGCAAAGTTGATTGAGGTGAAGTCTGACACTTTCATTAATGCTGGTGACATGGGCGATTACCCAAATGACCGCATCGTCATTCTTTCAACCGGCGCACAAGGTGAGCAATTCGCTGCCCTCATGCGAATGGCAACTGATAAACACAAGTTCATTATCCTCAATGAACGCGACACTATCGTGCTTTCGTCTTCAGTTATTCCAGGTAACGAAATTGCTGTTCAGAAACTTAAGGACAACCTTTACCGCAAGAATGTGAAGGTAATCAACTACCAAGGCTCACACGTGCACTCTTCAGGACACGGTAACGCCGGCGAACTCGTCTGGGTACACCAAGCAGTGAAGCCGACCTTCCTTATCCCTGTCCACGGTCACCACTACCACCTCAAGAGTCACATGTACGCAGCGATTGAAAATGGTTTTGCAAAAGACCACATCACCGTTCCCGACAACGGAACCATCATCGAAATTAAAAACGGCACCGAGATGACCGTTCTTCCAATGAAGATTCCTACCGAGCTCATGCTAGTAGACGGCTTTACCGTTGGCCCTAAGCAAGAAGTAGTCCTCCGAGACCGACTTTCCCTCGCTACCGATGGTATGTTCGTTATCATTGCTACTGTCAACAGCAAGACCGGCAAGCTTCGCAAGTCACCCGACATCATCTCTCGTGGTTTCATCTACCTGCGTGAGAACCAACAACTTCTTTCTGAAGCTCGAGTGCTCATCAAGCGGACAGTCGAAAAGCACACCGAACACATGAACCCCATCGATCTTGAACAAGTAAAAGATCAAGTCGCCGATACTGTCAGCGCCTTCCTCCTCCAAAAAACCCAAAAGAACCCAATGGTGATTCCAGTGTTGATTGGTATTTAATCAATCAAAAGAAAAAGGGCGGTCCAGCAGGACCGCCCTTTTTTGTATCTACTTCCCCCTCTGCTTTATCAGTAACCGCAGTTTATCAATAGCTTCTCCCAACAACTCCACAATCTTCGTCTGAATTTGCTGATCAGAGGCTGTTCCATCGAATAACTCAGGATACTTAGCTCTCAGAACAGCCGCCGCATCAGGATTGCCGTGGTCTTCTAGCTGTTTGACTTGAGTAGGGATAGAAGTACTTGTGGTGGGTTTGTGGGGAGTGGTGGTGAGGGTGACCGAGGTGACAGTGGGAGTGTAGGCGACATTGGTAGTGCTGAGGGTAGCTCGCCACTGGAAAGAGTCGGCGGCAATGTCTTCTCGTGAGAGCTGTTGTCCGGGAGAGACTGGTGTCCAGGTAGTACCGTTGGTAGTGTACTCGAAGGCAATGGCGGTACCCGTGGGGGTATCCGTCACGGCGTTAAAGGTGACGAGGTCGACTGGCTTAGCATATGTCTGAGTGGCACTCGTATACGTACCGGTGGTTTGGTATGGGCCGTTGTACGAAACGGAATGAACGACTGGTGAGTTACTTGTGTCGTTGGTGGATAGGTCTAGTTTGTATTGGAGCCAGGCTGCACTACCAAGGTTTGGCAAAGTACACATTTGGTCGGGGCACGCTACCCAGCTTCCCCAGTTCCCCATACTGTCGGGGGTAGTGACTTTTATCCAGTCGATTTCGAAGGTGTCGGTTGGGGACCAGGTGCCGGTTTCCCAGGTGAGTTCAAAGCCGATCTTTGAGAAGTCTTCCATGTTTGCTTTGAAGGTCACGAGAACCCACTGATTATTAGGAATATTCTGTCCGCTATTACTATCCCACCAATCATCATTAAATATATAATCATACCAACCGGTATGTGGTTGTCTTGTGTTGCTATTTATACGAACTCGAGCAGTAACCACGGTACCAGTGGCAAAGTGATTATCAGGGAAGCCAGTGTCGAGCCAGAAGTCGACGTAGCTGCCTCCACCACAGCAGTTATATGCTTGGGGATCTGATAACTTCATCGTCCCTCCACTTTCAACCGCCGTTTGGAATGGCTCCCCCCAGCCATAAAAGTCACCGAGATATTCTGAGGCATTATTATCGTTGAAGTCATCTTGCCAAACAGCATTATTATTACCAGTACGGTATGACATTCCCACATTTTGACCCACGGTGGTACTAGCACTCATAGTGATAGTGGTGGTGGGAGTGGAGGCAATGGGACGGGCGGAGCTTATGTATGTGCCGGGGGTATAGTATTTGTTGGGGGTGAGGACGGAAAGGCCGCCATTATTAGATATGAAAAGATTGTCGGAATCAAAAAAGATACTACTGATAGTATTGCCAGAAATTTTTGGATCAGTTGAGACATTATAAATCTTAGCGAGTGTGTCATCTCCTGGACCTGTAGTACCTTTAGTATCTATAACCGTAAGGCCGCCGTAAGAACCAACGTACAAAAGATCATTGACGAGCCAAGCCCCAAAGCCATGATTACCTGACAATGCTGGGGTGCTGGCTGTATTATACGTAGTAATCAAAGTATCGTCAGAGGAAGTAGCAGTGCCCTTAGTGTCAAAAACATGCAAGCCGCCGCCCCAGTTGCCTATGTAAAGAAGGTTGTTATTTAAAAATGCATACTGTGCGTTGTCATTTACTAGTGCAGGGGTGTTACCAGAGTAGTAACGCGCAGCTATCGCATCATCAGCAACAGAAACAGTTCCTTTAGTGTCAATGACATACAAACCGCCGCCCCACACACCTGTATATAGAAGATTGCCGACTTTGAACGATGAAAAAACGTCATTGCTGACTAATGCCGGAACACTGCCCGTACTGTAATTAACAACCAGAGTGTCGTCACTGGCGTCTGTAAAAGTACCCTGGGTGTTAATGACCGCAAGACCACCAAAGGCATTTACATAAAGAAGACTGCCCTCTATGTGCGCTGAATACACCCTATTACCACCCAATGCAGGGACACTAGTAGTGTTATAGGTGGTGACAAGCGTATCATCGGACGGTGTTATAGTCCCTTGGGTATTGATGGTGGAAAGGCCGCCGTCTGAGGTACTCACATATAAGATGTTGTTATCGAGGAAGGTATTATTGACATCAATACCTCCAAGAAGTGGGGTACTTCCACTATCATAGATAGTAACGAGAGTGTCATCGGAAGGATCGATAGTTCCCTTGGTATCCACTACAGCCAGACCGTTTCCGGTGCTAACATACAAAAAACCATTATTAAGGAAGGAATGGTGTACCACCTTACTAGGAAGAGCTAGTTTTGTGAAATTTGTATAGCTATAGCCTTGATTAATTTCTAGACCCGCACCGAGTAAATTTTCTACCAACGCAAAAGGATTTGTGTTGACATCGCCATAATTAAAATCATTGTAGTTACTGTCTGTAGTTGACGCCGTTACTGGCAGGCTAATCGCGCCACCCTTCACTTCGGTGTTCACCTTCGTTCCGCCAGCGAAGTTTGTGCTATTCCAGGTGGTGGTATCAGTAGCGCTCACATTGATAGTTGACTGGTAGATGACAAGCGGCGTAAGCGCGAACACGAGGAAAAGCGCCTGGGCTTTGCGGCGGTGTTTTCGGTAAATTAGAGCCGGAGTAAAGGCGGACTTCATATGTCCTAATTTTAGCATGGGGGGGGTACGACTAATCTTGTATACACATTGTGTAGGATAACTAAAGTCTTCCAAGGCTCTTTTATGAGTTATTTAAAACCAGCCAAAGGGCAGGTTTTAAATTTTTATTGAGCGTGGAGTACCCTCATGCATTCACCTGGATTATGAAAGAAGGTACGAGAGCCTGCGTCGTGACAGTCTTGCGGGGTCATTGGAATAGCTTCCGGGGGAATATCTCCAAACGGGACAGTGTCGATCGACAAAGATTCTGCGGGGACTGAAGTTTGTCCATCAGTCTCTAAGGTAGTAGTGGCAACGACGTCAGAAGGAGTAATGATGCCTCCAGTAGTGGTGGCCACTTCAACTATAGAGTCAGTTGAAGTTGCTATTGTTATTTCTAGAAGAGCTGCACCGTTACCCTCAAGAGAATTGACAGCAAACTCTTCAGGCAAAGCGAGCGCATATATAAATGCACAAAAAAGAAGTGCACTAAGCGCTACCGGAATCGGTCTGAAAATTCTTTCCATATACTTTGATTATAGCAACTTCATTTGGCAAATAGAGGTATTGTACACAAGGAGCAATCCCCTTTTCACAGCTTAGGTCAATCTCTATTTCATTTCTCGCGGTACAATGGAGCCATCTATGCCACGCGTTATTTCAAAGTCCGAGTATGGCAACATGCTCAAGCACCGCTACGTACCCATTTACGTCGCTTCACTTTTATTGATGTTCCATACCTTCGTCGTTGCGTATATCAATTCTTCTTTCCTTGAAAAGTTCATCGGCACCGAAAGCGTCGGGGCTGTTTACATCACCACCTCCGCCCTCACGGTCTTGATTTTTCTCTTTATCTCCCATGTCCTTCATAAGATAGGTAACTTCAAACTCACCTTGGCACTTCTTATCGTTGATGGACTGGCCGTTCTCGGCATGGCTTATGCTGAGAGTCTTCGTGTGGTAGTGCCACTCATGGCCGCTCACCTCATCATCGTCCCTCTCATTATTTTCAATCTTGATGTTTTCATGGAAGAACATATTGGCAATGATGAAGGCCTTACAGGAACCCGGCGCGGACTTTTATTGACCCTCCTGAGCTTGGTGGGAGCCCTTTCCCCCTTTATCAGTAGCGAACTCATCGCCAAGGCTAACGGCGCCTTTACCTATCCTTATATCGTGAGCGCACTCGCTTTACTCCCGATTATTTTTATACTGCTTTTTTACTTTAAAGATTTCCAAGATCCGCCCTACACTGACATGAAAGCACTTGAAGCAATCCGAGGATTTTGGCTGCGCAAAGATATCCGTGCCGTCTTTATCGTGCACTTTGTGCTCCAAATCTTCTTCATGTGTATGGTTGTCTTCACCCCACTGTATCTCATCAAGTACGTTGGCCTCTCCTGGGCGCAATTTGGAATGGTGATGTTCTTTGGCCAACTCGCCTACGTTATTATGGAATACCCTATCGGCATCGTAGCCGACAAACTTATTGGAGAAAAAGAAATGATGGCACTTGGTCTGATGATAATGGCCATCTCTACCGCCTGGATTTCATTTGTTTCAGTGCAAAGCGTCATTATGTGGGCAGTGGTGATGTTTGTCACCCGGATTGGTGCCAGCTTTGTCGAAGTCACAACCGAAGTCCACTTCTTCAAACGAACCAACAGCACTGACGCCCAAGTCATCAGCTTCTTCCGAGTTACGCGCCCACTTGCCTACATTGCCGGTGCCATCATCGCCAGCCTTTCACTCCTCTACTTGCCATTCAATCTCCTCTTTGTCGTTATCGCCTTCCTCATGATCCCCGCAATGTTCGTCACCCTAGATATCCAAGACACAAAATAAGCGATTCCATTGAAATATTTAGCAAAATTTCTTATACTCACAAATAATGACTTCCCCGTTTCTTGTTATTATCGATGGCCCGATGGGTTCAGGTAAAACCACAACCACCAAGTTACTTAATCAAATGCTGCCAAACAGTGCGCGGATTGCTCTGCCTGATATCAAACGACTGGTTCCAAACTACAAAGAAACCGAGGGTACACTATCAATAGTTCGCGAAGTTATGAAGGTAATGGTAGATAAATATCTAGAATGTGGAGTGAGCGTAGTTGTTGAGTGTATCTCTAAATCTGAAGGTATAGAAGCGTTTAAAGCCATTGCTGAAAGCAAAAATGCAACGTTTCAAGCTTACCGACTGACTGCGCCCAAGGACGCACGCTGGTCAAGAGTACTAGAACGAACCCGAGAGATGATGGACGTATCCGAACTACCTTTAGAAAAGATTGCAGAACTTGAAGGTTATTTTGAACCGAACCACCAATTTTATGTTGACAACCTCATCCCAAATGCTGAGCTTATTGATACTGATCAATTAAGTGCCTCTGAAGTGACCGAAATTATAGTAGGTAAATTAAAATAGAGTCCGCTACGGCAACCGGTACTTCGATGTTTCTTTAACTACCAAACCTTCCGTAAGGAGCGTCTTGAGCTGAAGCGCAAGACGCTCTTTTTCAATACCCGACAAAGCTTTTTGTAGCGCAGCGCGCGTATACGGACGGCCAGTTAAAGTTCGGACAATCGCTCCACGAATAAAGCGGTTGCTTTCCTTAAAATTAGATTGTTTTTTATATGTACTACTTTTACTACTCAAATTACCCACTGTGGCTTTTAAATACGCACCGTAATCCATCAGTGCCCAATTCCATTCGCGTGGATTCTTCGCGTCGAGTGTTCGCTCGATAATTGGTAACAGTTCACTATCAGCAACATTTTCACCATCTTTAAAGAAGTGGTGGATGTAGACAGTACGGACATTGGTTTCAATCAGCGGTACCGGTTGATTGTACGCAAAACTCATCACTGCACCGGCAGTGTAACTACCGATTCCCGGAAGCGTTTTCAATCCTTCAAGAGTAGCTGGCCATTTGCCTTTATACTCATCAGTCACTGCTTGCGCGGCGAGCCATAGAAACTTTGCACGACGATTATAGCCGAGTCCTTGCCAGACTTTGAGGACGTCGCCAAGTGGTGCGGCGGCCAGCTGCTGCACTGTCGGAAACTGCTTCAAAAATTCTTTATATTTAGACAGCACTCGTGCAACCTGCGTTTGTTGCAACATGAGTTCTGACACCACTATGCTGTATGGATTCGTGGTCTTCCGCCATAGTAAGTCATGTCGCCCTTGGGCACGATAAAACTCCCGCACTGTTTTTATGAACTGCGCTTCCAGCTTAGTTAAAGAGAGTTCTTTCTTTTCCGCCATATCGTTCAATGTATTCCTTAATCGCAAACTTTCGCTTCGCACCGGCGTAGTTCATGTATCGAACCTTCCCAAAAATGTTTCGTTCGTTCCAAGCGCGGTCGTGGACGCCACACAAAGACCACATCACTCCGACGTAGCCATTAGGGTCGTTACCATCAAGTTCATATTTGTCGTTTAGATAGAGTGCAATATCAATCGCCGTCTGCACATCTGGCGTCCATTCCAAAATCTTCTTCGCCCAATACATGCGACACCAGCCGTGCATCTTGCCTTCCTGTACCATTTGGCTCTGCATAGCGTTCCAAAGGTCATCATGCGTCGAGCCGCTCTCTAGCTGCTCTTTGCTATATACGTACTCCCTAGGGTCATTCTTATGCTCTAAGATGGTCTTTTGCGCCCAGGCGTGGGCACCAGCGACGTTATCGTAATTTTGATTATAAAAACAGTAATTGTCTGCCAACTCCCGACGGACAATCAACTCTTCAAGGAACGCGTCGCGAGCGTCTTTATTGGTGTCATAGGCTTTTGAAACCTCAAGCGCGACTCGTTGCGCCGACAGCTGCCCAAAGTGGAGATATGGCGACAATCCCGAAACACCATTTTTGGTTGGATCATTTCGGTCTTCGTGATATGTGTCTAGTCGCTTGGCAATAAATTCTTTCAGACATACCTTAGCGGCTTTCGACCCGGAAGCGATTGCTCCTGTTACGACGGTGCTATCAAGTGACAAACCAACGAGAACCTTATCCCAATTAATACTTGCAGTTTCACTTGGAAAAACATGAGGATGCTTCACCATTTTTGGAAACGACATTAGATACTCCGCCAACGCTCGGTGAACTTTAGGACGGAAGGTGTAGGCAGCGAACTCTTCCTTATCACTCGCTCGCCAACACGGAATGATGTTGTGAGCATCGACTTCAGTAAGACGACACAGCAACGACTTGACTACTACTTCTCGTCTCATGCGGGCGTATCGAAGGGGACTAAAATCCACCACCACTTCTCCAATATCGTGTCTCTTTACAAATTCCGGAATCACTTCATCAGGCAATCCCTCAAGGATGAAAAGTGGGATACTGAGTGCAAAAAGTGAAGCTTCAACCTCAGCTAACCCTTTAAACATAAACTCATACTGACGAAGATTGGCGCGTGCCGGAATAGTGAAAAGGTTAAAAATAACCACAAGGGGCACCTTTCGCTCAAGTGCTTTTTTCTGAGCATACAAGAGTGCCCAATTATCTTCTACTCTTTGGTCGCGGCTCATCCAATACAAAACCGGCCCAGGACCGATCGGTTTATTATTCAGATTTCGCGTTCTTCGCTCATCCACACTCATACTTAGTCTACTACCGTGTAATCAACATCAAGTGGTTTCTTGAGCTTTTTAGGAATCATTAGCCAGGCCACTAAATACACCAAAAGACCTGGAAAAACGCCAGTCAAAATAAGGAATGCAACAGCCATCACTCGAAAAAGTACCGGATCTTGATCAAAGTAACTTGCCAAGCCTGTGACAACTCCAGCCACCACCGCCTTTTCTTCATCTCGTTCAAGATGTTTTTTCATCATTCGATTGCAAGAATGCGCTTAATGGCTTTATTAATATCTCTATGTTCAAACCACTCATCTACTCCAAGCGCGTCTGTGGGTGGATCGTTCTTAAATGTAACCAGAGCACTCACCAATTGATCGACTGGATTAGCCGACGTCAAGTCAAGATTCCCTTCTTCGTCCTCCCCCACTTCAAACACCAAGTGTTCTCCGTCTTCGACATAGGTGTGCGCATGAAGAACATCAATAAGTTCGTCGATTGTTTGAGCGCCTTCGAGATCAAGCAAAAACTCTTCGTTACCGTTTGTAACGTTTTCGCGCAACCTTTGTTGAGGTGTCTTGTTATTTTCTTGTGATTCCATATATTTTTCTTATATCATTATTATATCGCACAAAACAAAAACCCGCCTCACTGGCAGGTTTTACTGCTATTTCTCGAAAAATTCACCGATAATACACACTTCTTCACCCACCGGAACTTCTGCTCGAGGAAAGACAATTGCCTCATTGACCGAAGCTGTTAGAGCTGCGTCACCGTCAATAATAAATGGCTCATCCGTCGGAAGTAATTCAAAATCACGAAATTCTCTGGTGAATCTAAAGTTCTCCGTTTGTTTTTTAAGCAACCTGCTCACTTTAAAAAACTGTTGCTTTGGTGCATCGTACGACACACCGGCATCAACCGCTCCAAAATAACTAAGAAACTGCTTAATTACACGTTCAGCAAACGGTGTAAAAACCTCATAGTTATTACTCGTGCCACACTCGACACATACACCAATCTTTCCGCCCCTAAACATGTAGTCATCACTACCATATCCCAAGTCGCCAAAACCACTTGCAACTAAAGGTACGTTTATCCTAGAAACAAAGTCGTACCCGTTTGACTCAGTGATAGCAAACCCTTCACCTTCGGGACTGTTGTAAGAATGGAGATCCAAGAGGGCATCACATTCGTCGAGAATATCCATGAGTTCATGAGCTCGCTTTACTTCATACTCATCGCCAGAGACTTCCTTCAAAAAAAGCCGATTGAGATTTTTATTTACATATCTTACACCTTTCTCAATCGCCGGTGGATTTGCATAAACAAAATAAACTGTACCAGAATCAATTTTTATCTTTGGAAGAAGATTGTTTAGAGCTCTGACACCAGCTTTTTCGTTTCCATGAATACCAGCAAATACCGCTAGGGTTTTACCTTCTTTGTCTCCCACCTTTTTAACTATTGAGTCTGGAAACATTTTCTTTGGCCTTATAACTTGTAGATAACATCTTTTCTCTCTACTACTACTTCCCAACCATTACGCTTAGCATGCGTGTAGAGCAGCTGGTTTGGATTAAAGCAAATCGGTCGAGAGACGCTTTCCAAAAGTGAAATATCGCCTTCTGAGTCACCGACGGCGATTGAGTTTTCGCGTGACAAATCAGGGTGTTTTTCAAATACCCGTTTTACGATATTAGCTTTATTTTTTATCAAATGTTCTTCACTCACGCCACCAGTAAATCTGTCTTGTGGACCAATTTCATAGATGCGGCCGTAGACTTTATCAAAGCCGTACTGTTCACAAAATTCGTCGAGAATTGTTTTTGGGGACTGAGAAATCGCTACGAGAAAATAATTTTGTTTTTTTAGTTCAGCAATAAGATCGCGAGTGTACCGGTAGACTCGTTTACTTTTGAGTGCCACAATCTGACGTCCAATGTCAGCAAAAGCTCCATAATGGACACCTTTAATATTAATTAAGAACGCTTCTATAAGATCATTGATGTAGTCATCGTAACTCCCTTCTCGGTTCCGCCACCTGCGATATGATGCTTCATACATATCCTTAGCTTCTTCCGGGAAAACTTCTTCCTTGACCAGCTGTTCCACCAACTCAATTAAAAGACTGGAGCGAAAGATTGTGCCGTCGACATCAAAGAAAGCGACTGATTTCATACTGTTGTTGTGCTAAAGCTAATAAAGACGGGGCGCCACTCCTGCCACTCTTTCTTGGTAAAGACATCATACCGAAATTCTCCAATTGTGTACAAGCCGATACTTTCAACTTCTAATGACTCGTCTCCGAAGACATTGTCCACGAACAACAACTTTGACTGTTGTTCCGCATCAAACACCTCCATCACTGAGTAGCGCTTTGGACTAATGCTTGTATGGACACCGGACTTCCCCTTTAAAGTCTCATGGAGAAAACCGGAATGATTTAAAATGTCTTCTTTTGATACTACAAAATTTAAGTCTTTCAGGCGATACAAAATAAACTCCTCGGCCGATAGTGGCTTTTGGAGTTTTTCTTGATTGTATGAAGAAATAAGGAGTCGCACCTTTAGCGTCTCAGGGTTGGCTGAGTAGTACTGTGTTCGGGAGTCAAACCGCGGATGCAGCGAATTAGTTCGCTTATTTTGTTTGCCTTTTATAGTGAAGACATCTGCGATAAAGTGTGCCAAATCGATGACGACGGAAGAAAAGACTGCCCACATACACTGAAGAGTATCATATTATGTCGTTCTGTAGTTCATATCCACAAAGTACTGACTTCTCTAGCTCGCTGCAGCCTAAGCAAACAGAGTCTGGTGATAGTTGGAGCTACTTTTCAGCTCGCTACAGCCTATTTCTCCCTTGGAGGTCGAAATACGCTAAGCGCCTGAATATTTTCGAAATAGTCGCTACGCTCGCTTTCTCAAACATCAGGGTGTAAGAGCAAGTCGACGATAGCTCCTAGAGTAACGAGGAAAACGGTCAAAAGTAAGGCGAGTCCGAGAAGTGGAATAAAAGCAGCGACTAGTGTAGCGACCACACCAACACCAAGAGTGATCGGAGAAAGCGTTTGTTCGCTCTTTTTTATATGAGTCATAATGAAATGACCGAGGACTGCAGTACCACTGACTAGTGCCAAAAGTACAGCAAAAACGTAGGCCACTAGTCCTGCCACACCCACAAATCCACCAAGTACACTCATGATGAGAATGATGGAAACAACTGGCATTGCGAAGAATGCAACAAATCCAGTGGCAATCGGACGGATACCACGCACGAGCGCCCGGTCAATAATCTTAATAAGGAAACGACGGGCAATGAGATACCAAACGAGAGTCGAGAACAGTAGCATTAGCACCGGAATTAAGATCGACTTGGCTGTTGTGGAAGTGTCCTTTGCAACCTGGTCACTTCGAGTTATGTCGCCGCCAACCTTGGCATTTTGAGCACGAGTAAGTAGGGCTGCACTCACGTAGCGTACGGTACCGGCGATATCGGCCCGGTCTCCTAGTGTGAGCGAGTCCGTTGTGACGTCAACGTTTCCGGCTACAGGTGCATCAATTCTGAGAGAAGAAACGTTTCCGACAATGTTACCACCGACAGAACCACTTACTTCTGCTTCGCCGCCATAGACCAAAAGGTCACCGCCGATTGAAGCTGTTGAAAGGACTTTTACGGTACCGCCGATCACAAAGACATCGCCTGTGACCGGCTCAGCAATAACCACGTCGCCAGCAATAATACGGAGGTCGTCGCCGATAGCGCCGTGCACATCTACGTTACCGCCAGCCAAAAGAGCATCTTTAGCGACAGTGCCGTTGAGCGTGTTTTTGCCAGCGACGGCAGCCAGGTCACCTGTAATTTCGCCAGAAATATTGAGAATGCTGGCGGCAGTATAGAAGTCACCGTCGATACTTTGGTCTTTTTCGACCGACACAGAGTCCCCGGTACGGACGACCGAAGAGGCAAATGTAGTGAGTGGGAGAGCGACAAAAAGCGCTCCAAGCGCTGTAGTGGTTAAAATAGTTTTTACGTTCATATATTGTAATAGACACCATCTAGGTGTTCTTGACGTCTATTCTACCACACTTTAAGAAAAAATAAAGGCCTTTAGACACTTATGCTCCCAGGCACGGAAGGAGTCTGGTCACCTCAAGCACACTTAAAGAAGAGCCTTTCGTAATAGCGACTACCCGTTCTTTCCCTAATTTTTCGTTGGCACAGGTCAACATGTCTTTTGTAAGCACAAATGTTTGAGTGTCTACACCGACTTTACTTAAAATCGATTTTTGCTCATCACTCAGCTTGAGCGAGGAGAGTGGAATACCGTCTTCAGGGATAACAAGTTGGGTGCTTTGCACCTTGCCTTTCACCACCTCAACTGCGGACTTTGTTGTAGAGGCGGCAATGTCCTTTACGTCATCGACCAAGGCGGTAGGGTTTTTATAGGCTGACACCAGAAAGAATAATCCGATACTAATTAGGCCAGCAAACAGAAAAAACGAGACGGAGCGGATAATAAATGTTTTCATTATTTTGAAATGTACTCAACCGGTGCTTGTAGGAAGCTAATCATGGTAAGCGCGAGCAATACGAGGAACATAGCTGCGCAAAATATCGACATGCGAGAACGAGAAATCTCCATCTGACCAGTATGCCAGTTTCGGACAAATAGAAACGAAAAAATATACTTGATGAAATTCATTATGTATACATTAAACTACACTTTGCTTCTCACGTATTTCAACTACCCACAGGTGCTTTCTCAAGCGTAAGCTTTATAGTTTTTTCCTCACCTTTACTCAAGATCCGTAAGGTAATCTCTTGATTGACTGACTTCGCGCGCAAGATCATCGACAAGTCTTTATTCCGGAGCTCTTCACCGTCAATAGATAAAATAATGTCGTTTTCGAGCAGACCGGCTTTGTCAGCAGGCGAACCCGGTATCACAGCCAGATCTTCCGGCTTCTGTCCTCGCAGGACTAAAGCTCCGTAGTCGACTTTTAGATCATTTGTCTTTACGATTCGTGGTGTCAACATAGTGAAGCGCACACCGATAAATGGCCGAATTATTTCCCCATACTGACGCACGGAATCAACTGTCTGCTTTACTACTTGAGCAGGTAGTGTGAAGCCGATGTTTTCGGCTCCGCGCGAAGTCGCGACATTAACACCAATCACTTCACCGTCGAGATTAAGCAGTGGACCGCCAGAGTTGCCTGGATTTATTGCGGCATCAGTCTGTATCACTTGATTCAGCTGCTCGCTTCTTCCCCACTCATCGCTCGCAATAATAGTGCGAGCTAAGCCAGAGACCACACCGACCGATACTGAATTTTGGAACTCGGCTAAGGCGTTACCGATTGCTACCACACTTTGACCGAGCTTCAGCGTACTCGAGTCACCAAACTGTACGAAAATGAGGCTCTCTTGGATTGGTTGGTTGATTTTTAGGATTGCAATATCAAGCTGTACATCTCGCGCCAGAACATCCACTGTATAGACAGTGCCATTGTTGAGCACAATGGAGTATCGGGCAGCCTCATCCGAAACAACATGATTATTAGTCACAATCATTCCGTCGTTACTGACAACGAAG
>JAYVWI010000064.1:0-6946 GCA_043786195.1 Minisyncoccota bacterium | reverse complement strand
ACGATTGTTGACAGGGTAAAAAGCGAGCGCTGCAGACAGGAGTCCAATCGGGACTCCAAAGATCACAAAAAGAATAAACGGAAGCATAAGAAACATCACAACCGCCGCACCGACGCCTCCGCCAAGGTAGAGAAATTGTCGCCAACTAAGCGGTCCAAAAATCTTATCTTCGACTTCAATGAATTGTGGTACCTCAAACTGCATACACCACCATTATACATGGTGGTGTTGCGGAAAGTTTATGAGAGAGGTGCATGTATCCCCAATTAGTGTTCAGTGTCCCAACGAGGAATTGACGAATGAGGTGCCGGTGGAGTGGGAGGTGTTGTTGGTCTTAAGAGTGAACTCTGACTGGACTGATAGACTGGCTCTTCGTGCGTCTGCACCTCTTTGGCATCCCCCGCCATAGTCCGCAGCCCCTGAATAGAAGCATACATTTTTTCGGTTTCGGCGATTTCTTCAGTGAAAGTGTCGGCGCTTATTGTGTTAAAGGTAGCAAAGCTAGTTTCAATCATACCTTCAAGCCCTTCCGGTAAGCTTGCTTTAATTGCATAAAACAAGGAACCAGCAGTCTCGAGGTCTAGATTACAGTGGGTGCTAAGGAAGTTGACAGCTTCCTTAGTATTCAGAAAGAAAAGAAGATATAAAGTAATGGCATTTTCCAGTACATCTAGTTGTCGCTCGTTAAAACCGTGGTATTCGCCAAGTGTTTCCGCTACAGTTTCAGCAAAATCACTCTCAACAAAGAGTCTGTATTCAGGGTTAAGTCCCGCGAGTCTTTCTTCAATGAGTGGTTCCATATATTATTTTCCGTCTTTCTTATCCTCTGCATCTTCAATATCTTTATCAGCTTCCTTTTCGATTTTCTTTTTATCGACACGGTTATCCCTCTTCATCTTCTTAGTGCCGTCTTTGCCGTACTCTTTCTCAAGCTCCCTAACTATATTTGCATGGGAATCTCCCTTTGCTCGTGCCGCAGCATACCCTGTACCTGCGTATATACCTCCGCCAAGGAGTCCGCCCGCTAGACCAAGTGCCCCACCAGCTGCTCCTCCCGCAACACTGCTTCCAGCACCACCGCCCAATTTAGCACCTTTAGATGACCATAGTTCAGATGACCTCTGGTTTCGTTGGATGAAAGCAATCTGGCGTTCATACTTGATGCCGGCCTTTGCACTTGCTTCAGCATTTGTTCGCTCCTCTTCAGCCGTAGCAGCTTCACCATCAAAAGCCGCTCGCTCATCTTCTTGTTGTTTATCCCAAGCAGCCTTAGATTTTTCTGCCAAATCCTTAAGCCTTGTTTTTTCTGCGGCATCTGCGCCTGAATAAGTAGAGAGGGCATTTTGAGCAGCAATCGATTTGTTCTTCATCTCCCTTACGCGAGTGCGAGCCTCTACCGCTTGCTCACGTTTAGCAACCTCCGTTTTTTGTTTTTTAATTTTAGTTTCTAGTTCTTCTCGCTCCCTCGTAGTAAGTGTTTTGTCGGTATTTCCTATTCGCAGGTCGTCTTCATCTTTAGCTAGGGCAGCTTTTTGACCCGCCGTCTCTTTGTCAAAGACATCACCACCAACACGAATACTTTCATCGAAAGCGGCTCTACTGCCTGTAGCCATATCTGCTTTCTCCTTAGCTTCGTCCTCAATCCTTTTCTGTTCTGCTGCAACTCTAGCTTTACCTGCCTCAGAGTCGATATCAACTGTACCTAAGTCAGTGGCGTATTTCTTTGCCTTCTTGGCGTCTTCATCAATTCGCTTCTTGTAGCCACCTGCTGTACCCTCTCCAATTCCTAAGGCCTTACCAGCACCAGCAACTTGGCGTGCATCAAAACTCGCTCCCGCCGCGTATCTTCCCGTTGCCAATGCGGCACGAGCCTTCATTCCCGAGATACCTCCCTGCTGTGCTCGCAACTTCAAATCACCATCATTCGATAATTTGTTACCATATCTTCCGAGTGTATTTCTACCAAGAGAAGCTGTAGCTCCTAGCGTAGCTGTACCCGCGCCTCTTCGTGTCCATTTTTGGGCTTTGTTGCCCCAATCTTTTCCGGTTTTTAGAGCTAGCTTTCCGCCGTCGGCACCGAGCTTACTGGCTGCAACTAATGAAAGAATCATGAAGGTACAGATAAGGAAAAAGAACGGCATGGTACCAAGGGTGGAGTCCTGAACGGCTTGTGTGGGGTCGGCACCAAGAGCTCCCGCGTAATTGGGGTTGGCCAGGTCAGTGCGCGTGCCCCCGCTACCATTTGATTGGACTGATCGTTGGAGTCCACCAATAATCTGGAAGGAAAAGTAGATAAATGTGAGGTATACCGGTGCAAAAAAACAACGTTTTAAAAACTCCTGCCAATAACGATCCATGGTGTCCTTTAATCCAGGAAGTATCCAACTCGCAAACATGATTGGCGATAGCACCAAAAATAGATTGAGTATGGCAAAGCGGACTATCAGGAGAATGCCTCCTGCGCCAAACACAAAAGCAGAAATCATGAATAGGATGGCTGTTCCAAATATGTACCCGTACCCACTTCCAGATGGCTGTCCCTTATTGAAAGCGGTAGTGAGACCCATTCGTTTCATAAGCATCTCACCGACGTTTGATTCGTATTTTCCGTTGCCGTCAGCTTTGGCTCCGAGCCCAGCAACGGCGATTTCGGCCGAGACTTGATTGGAGAAGTCGACGACCAGCTTGGTAGCTAGGAGGCTGAAGTTGACGAGTAGTGCCGCCATGATGAGATTAACGAGCCATCTTCGAGTATTAGAGTTGTCACTGTCAAGAATCATCTTGAGGCCGATGTAGACCAGACCAAAGATAAAGAAGAGGTTTACAAAGTCACGTATAATCCCCCAAGTATTATTGACGGCTACTCCGATTCCAGAGTTATTGAACGTCCCACCGAACCCTAGGACGAATCTATCAATCCCAAAGTCTAGAATGGCCGCCCCAATATAGACGAGCATTCCAAAGAAGGAAACGACCAAATTCCAGAGGATAGTCTGTACCGGAGCAGTCCAGAAAGTTTCGGCTTCAGCATATGCAAGTGTCGGCACTACCAAAACCACAAACGCCAGTATGGAGAGCAAAGTGTAGTGTTTATGGTTTGGTTGGATCATAGAGTATTAGAGTCTGGAAAGATCCCAGGTTGTGACAGAGCCTTCGTATTCCGCTTTGTCGTAGGCTCCCAGGTTTGAAAATTGACTCATAATATTGAGTTGTTCCTGGCGGATTTCGTTTTTCCGGTCGAGGGTAGTTCCGGTCTTGTTGTATTCAGCATCGAGTTCATTGTACGAAGCAATCATTTCGCTTAGTTTTGTAATGTATCCAGGCGCTTTTTCTTGCACTTTAAGAGCAATCGCCAGGTAGGAGTCAACCACCTGCAGTTTCTCAATAGGGTTCTTAACGTTACGTAGATAGGCTTGGAAGGTTGGGATTTTTGCGTCAGCCAAGGCTTTGTACTTTTGCTGAATGTCCAGTGAGTCGGTAAGAAGGGTTACATTCGAAGTCCCGTTTTGCGTGCTTCCCTGGTTGTAGGCTTGGGTAGTAGCGGCACCAGTGTACGAACCTCCGGCGTAGCCACTATAGGTGTACCCCGTTCCAGAAGAAAGTCCCAAGAGACCATTGATGCCGGTGACTGCTTTCTGGGCGAGTTGGCCGATAAGGGCACCGATGATTTCACTGATTTCGTCAGCGGTAACAAGTGTATCCTGACCTGCCCCAAGAGATTTACTTAGATGGTCGGAGATAGTCCTACCAAGAGTGGCGATGCTGCAGCGCACCGTCGTGCCACCAGCTGGCTTTTGAACAGTCTCACAGACTTTAGTTGATTTAAAACCACTTGCCCAGGCCGCTTGGTCGCGCTCGTTTTTTTCAGTTTTTGCTAGTTGGCGAGCGAGACCTTGTTCGGCTTGGAGCATTTGGCCGTACGGCGTGTACTTTTCTGGTTGGGAGGTGACAGTAATCCAATCCTTCCAACCACCCTCTTCGAAGGTGCCAGTGAAGAAGTCTTTTACGTTGTGTACCATATCAGAAAGCTTGCAACTTTCGCCAAACGGCTTGTCTTCTCTAATGTTTTCGTACTCGAGGGCAATTGCAATCTGAATGTCTAATTTGAAAGGGTCACAAAGGAATGAGGCATCCCCCGTAAGATCCTGAATGAAACTTCCCGCCGCTTCGTCTAAGGCAACGAGGAGATATCGTTTGAGATCAGAAATAAAAGCGGGGCTGCCTTTAAATCCAGAGTTAATCCAATCGACGAGACTCGATACCATACGCGCAACAATTGCTTTGGCGATTGCCCAGGCGATGCCATCAAGGGTAAATTCCTTTAGATGGATTGCTACCCCGGCCACGGCCGAGATAGTGTTTTGGACAAGGTTTGGAATATCAACCCCAAGGAATGCTTGAGCTTCACTGACGGTCTGGTGATGGCTGAACTCTTGCGGTATATAGATAAGTACAAACGCAAACATCAGCGCAAGTGTGGCTACAAATCCCTTCCTTAAAATATTGAAAAATGTATCAATCATATAATTTATTGTGATTGGTTAGCGGGGTTAAAATCTGAGAAGAAGATGGCCGAGTCACCAGAACCGAACAATTTTGCGTAGGGCTGTAGTGATGTGTTCATGTTTTGCAGTGCCAGGTTTAGTCCAGTGGCGTCGTCTGGATAGCGCTTGAGACGAATCAGTGCCAAAGCCGGGTCTTCGTCGGTAAGTAGCATCGCCGCGACATCTTGACCAATTGCGTTGTAGGTATTTATTAAATCCAGATGTTGCTTTACGAGTATGGCAGGTACGGGTACAGAAATAGAGCTATTAAAAATAGTTTTGTATCCGTTTGCGATTTCCTCCAGTTCCCCCCTTCGGGCGGTATTTCCTCTCGTAACAATGTCGTTGAGGATGTCAGTTTCGTTATCTTTTGGTTTTATGTTGGTGTTTATCACAATACCACCCATGGTATTGGCGTAGTTCTTGACGTCTTCTTCTGTCCAGGCTTCGATTATAGAGATGTCCTTTACGTCGTAAATCTTGTCGTTGGCTGCTTCAGCAAGGCTGTTGACTGATTCGGCCACTACCTGGTCCTGGGCTTTACCGAACGGTCCGGCGTTTTTTGCGTGAATGATGTTTTGGAGAAGGTTGATTCCGAGCATTCCGGTTATGGTAGTCGGAAGCTCGTAAGTCGAGCTGGCTGCCTCATTCAGAACCACGGGTTCGCTAGGGAAAAACTGATCGCGCCAGTCCTCAATCCCGTTACCGTCTTTATCTTCAACTTTTACCGCTGATCGCGGAGCCGCCTTGGCATACTCAGCTGCAGCCGGTAGTTGTTTTTGTTTTCCGAAGTTGGCAATGGTATATGCACCGCCAATGAGCGCCACACCAATGGCACAAGCACCGATAATCTTCTGGTTTGCTCCACCAAACATATGCTATTAGTATAGCAGTCTAGTGCTGTTTACGAGGTTCGTTTGCACCAATAGTGTGCATGAGTTGTGTATAGAGTGTGAAAAAAAGCTGGGTTTAGGTGGACAGTGCTGTGGACTGCAGTTTTTTCACTAAAAACAGCCATGTTTCAATAGAAATGTCCTCCGCTCTGACAGTGGGAGTAAGTTTTGCCTCTTCGAGGATGTTCGCCACAGCCACTCTGTCGTAATGGGCGCTTAAGTTGCCGATAAGCTGTTTGCGCTTTTGACCAAAGCCGAGGTGGAGAATAGTAAAAAAGCTTTCTTTAGTAACACCAGCTAATTTCTCCCGGGAAATGTTGGAAATGGCAATAATCGCTGAGTCTACTTTAGGCGGTGGGGTGAAATGTCCGCGCGAAACAGTACATATATATGTAGGATTTCCAAAGACTTTGACCGAGAGTGACAGTAAGGACTCCTTTTTATCTCGAGCAATCCGGGTGGCTACCTCTTTTTGAACAAGGAAAACAAGGGTATTTGGCTGACATTCGGACTCTAAAAGAGTACGGAAGAGTAGTCCAGAAATATAGTAAGGAATGTTGGCCACCACTTTATATTGTTGATTTATAAGGCCAAATTGAGTCGGCTCAATTTCCCGAGCGTCGTGGTGATGGATGGTAAGTTGGCCGTCGGTAATTTCGTTCACAAACGTCTCATTGAGAGACTCAATAGCGCGAAGATCGGCTTCGATGGCTATTACCCGTGTACCCCGCGCCAGAATTTCCTTAGTGAGTGCTCCAGTGCCTGGCCCAATCTCCAGCACAATGTCCCCTTCTTGTAGGGCTGCAGCATCACACATTTTCTTTGGCGCGTAGTCACTCGTAAGAAAGTGTTGCCCTAGAGACTTTTTGTGTTCGAATTTTTCACTCATTTTAAGTACGGTACGGCAGTTGAGATGAATCTGCAAGTACGAACTACCCGACGCACACCTCTATGGAACGCGGGTCGAGCTCTATGCTCAGAATCGAAGATTCTTCCGTAACATTCCATAGAGGTGTGCGTCGGGTAGTTCTCAGCAAATGAAGCTCCTCTTAATCCAAGTAGATTGTGGTTTCGTAGCCGGAGCTGTGACCGCCGACTGGGTTGCCGGTTTGGACGTGCTCTTTGCTGATGTCGTCTAGGAACGATGATGGAACGTTGATGCGTTGGCTGCCGAATATCGTGCGCATGTGGGCGTAGGTAAGGAAAAGTTTTTTCTCGGCACGGGTGAGTGCCACATAGAAAAGGCGACGCTCTTCTTCCTGGTCGGTCTTGCCGTCGTCGAGTCGTTCGTGTGGGAAGAGCCCTTCTTCGAGTCCAGAGATAAAAACAGCTGAAAACT
Source organism: Minisyncoccota bacterium (assembly GCA_043786195.1). Classification (GTDB taxonomy): domain Bacteria; phylum Patescibacteriota; class Minisyncoccia; order Phycocordibacterales; family UBA918; genus OLB19. Next base: position 170 of record JAYVWI010000064.1, on the reverse strand, counting down.
CGAGCCCTTTCGCTGCGTGCACGGTCATCAGGCGGACGGCGTTTAATTCTTCCTTATCTTTAATCTCGTCTTGGTCACTTTGGAGTGCGGCACTTTCAAGAAGCTGCTCGACAGCATCAAGTGGCGGCAACTCGTCGTAGCGAGCGGAGAGGGTCACGAGCTCACGCAAG
>JAYVWI010000063.1:0-6294 GCA_043786195.1 Minisyncoccota bacterium | reverse complement strand
CACACGCCACTTGAACCTCCTCTACCGACGTCACCTCGACCACATAATCAGCAACACCACCTACTTGTAAGGTGGTGTACTGCGCGAGAGGGACATTTTTCTTAATGTCGAGCTGCATATAGAGTTAGCAGCCCTTTTGAGGATCGTCGCCCTTTTTAAGGTTGTCCACGAAGCAACTTGCACTCTTACTAAATGACGGAATCTGCTTCTTTCCTTCTTCGAGAATTGCTATTGCTGCGTCGTCGTTGCCCTGTTGATGATAGAGGAATGCGAGAGTTGCGTAGTTTTGTGCAGCAGTCTTGTCTGACGAGCTGGTAAGCTTGATCCGCTCTGCTGCAAGCGTAATCATGAAGTCTGTCTGCTCTGCTTCATTTGCAGTGCCGAGCAGATAATCACTCTTGGCAAATCGCTGAAGTGCTTCATCACTATCCATCAACGCAATAGCTTCGTCAGAGCGCTTTAGGTGGAAGAGGTCAGCTGCGTAATATTCGCGAGCTTCAAGATTGCGGGTATCGAGGTCGAAAGCCGCTTTGAAGTACGCCAGTGCCTCGTCTTCTTTTCCTTGTGTCAAAGCGATAAATCCCTGCTGCTCAATAATCGACTGCTTCTTGGGTGAAAGATCATGAGCTATTTTCATTTGTTCGGCAGCCTTATCAAGCTGACCAATCGCTCGGTAGTAGCTACCGATAAACACGGCGATACGAGCGTCGCCTGGCTTATCTTTGGCAGACTTCAGAAGTTGTTCTTCTGTGTATGCGTAGTACGCCTTTACGGTTGCTTGTGGCGCCTTTGGATCACGAGCAAAACTGATAGCGTTTTGTGAAAGTTGCTCGACGATTTCTTGATCGGCAAACGAATGCCGATCGATAGCATGCTTGAAGTGTTCGAGGCGCTTGTCAGGGTTTTGCTCTCGCATTGCATCGATAATGTCAGTGGCGGCATTCATGCTTGGTATATGAGCAAAATAAATGACACCAATGAGGACTACGGCCATCACGGGAAAGGCAAATTGCGTAATAACATCCTCGTGAACTTTCACCTTTTCTACTTCCTGAATCGGAGTACTGACACGAGAGTGGATGAGCCCAAGAATAATCGCGAAAAAAATGTAGCTGACGATGTTGTCGAAAACGACAAGATTGTGGGTGAGGTAACCAGCAAGGACACCGAGCAACACACCACGCTCGAGCACAGTGAAGCTGGTATCATCTTTCTTAAGGATAGGACGGACAAGCAAGTAATAAAGGCAAGCTGCAAAGAGACTGAAGTAAGCTAGGAATCCGAGGATACCGCCGGTAATGAGCCAATCGAAGAAGATATCGTGTGAACGGTCAAACCATTGCTCTTGTCCGTAGAGTCTTGGATCATAGTATTTGTTGAAGACGTAGTTGAAGTTGCTTTGTCCCCAGCCGAGGATAGGATGTTCTTTTACTCCTTCCCACGCAGTACCCCAGATAATAGAACGGATGACCAAGTCTTTTGAAGAAATGTTTGCCATACGAGCGAGGTTCGGACTGCTCTGGACAAAATTTGAGTGACGGCCGGCAATGAATCCTGCAACAAGCAAAACCAGCACAGCCAGCACTCCAATCGCGTACTTACGAAATTCCTTGAACTTAGTACCAAACAGACCGATGTAGCCAGTCATCACAAACACACCGACTACTAGTCCGACGGCTGTACCACGAGTACCGGTTTCGATAAGTACAAAGGTAAACATCGCGACCAAAAAACCGTACATAACCTTAGTGGTGTGATTTTTTGATTCCACAAAGAGCCAGAACGCAAAGAAGATGTGAAAGAGCATATACACCGCCATGTAGGCAGCGTTACCGAGACGACTATCGATACGGCCGCTACCTTCTGCCAGACCACCATACTGAGCCAGACCGTATAGGGCAACCAAGAAAGCCACGACAAGTGAGGTATTAAGAAGCTTTTGCCATTGTTCTCGCTTAGAGAGCATTGAACCTACCACTACCATATACAAGAAGGTATGAACTAAGGAGACATAGCCATCCATTCGTTCGAAGTTACTCCAGAAGCTGGATTGTGGGTGCTGACCAAAAAGGTTGGCAAAAAACATGACGATTAGTAAGGTGCTGAAGCCAGCGAACATCCAAGAAAAGCGCGGTCGATACTTTACATCAAATAAACAAAGGAGGATCCACGCTGCGACAGTAACGTCGACAATGATCCGGAACCAAAAGTTCTTACCGGTAATAAAAGGGAAAAAATAATCGTTCGCGACATAGAGGGTAAGGAGTGGTACTGCAAAAATACCGGCCATTACCACTGCTTTTAATGCATCTTTCATATGCAGAAAACTATACCACGACCCAAAGAGCAAAAATCCTAGACGAAGATGGGCTTCTAGGGTGAAATTACAAAGGGATGCAGCAGCTGCGGCATCCCTTTGTAATTTCACCCGCTCCCCTATCGTTTCTCACCCCAGACCGCCACGGCCGGAAAGAGCTTTTCGCGAGCTGGTACTGGAATCTTCAGGATAATGTCCTGATGCTTCATTTCCCAAGCAAAGAGTTCATCGACGGCTTTGGTGTCAGAATCCTTGCAGTACTTCTCAAACGCTTTATGACTTGGCATTTGGTGGTACGTCGTAGCAATCGGCGTCACGCCCTGAGTTTCGTAGAGTGCTCGTACTTCTGGCTCGGGCACATAACGAACAAATTGTCTCTCCGGCAAAAGCCATGGCGCATTATTGCCCAGCCGAACATGCAGCCACTCTTTGAGTGAGTGTGTATGTAGTGCATGCCCAAGGTCGTAGCGATGTACAACGAGTCCACCTGACTTAGTGTACTTGGTACCAAGCGCAAGGAACCGAGCAAGATGCTTGATATGTTCAAGTACACTGAGCGAAAAGACAACATCAAATGAAGCTTCGGCTTCATTAGGAATAGCATCGTAGCCAAGTTGAAAATGCACTTTCGCATTTTGTACGCCAGAGAGGTTCTTCTGCGCCGCAGCAAAGGATTCAGTAATTGGCTCAACACCGACATACTCAATATTCGAGAATTGCTCAAGCAGCGCAGCGACATAGCTCGCCGTCCCACACCCCAAATCAAGCACCCGAACCACGTGGTCGCCACCCGCACGCCGCACCGCCTCCCCCACCACCTCGACAATAAACTGCTCTTTCAAACTTTTCATAGACACTACTTTACCATATCGTTCCCGCTACCAAAAAGCCTGGCCTGAGCCAGCGCTTTTTGGTACTTTTATTCCGCTCCTCTACCCAATCTGTGCCTCAAGTTTCTTAAGTAACAAATTCAAAGCTGGACTATCAACTTTCTTAGCTTTCATCAAAGTACGGAAGGTTTCGATGTGTTGCTTAGCCTGGGCAAGCTTCCCTTCCGCAATCTCTCCCATAATCTTCTCCGACCACATCTTAAAGAATTTATTGATAGTGACGTCAGAAATTTCTGCGTCAATTATCTGAGTGAGTGCATCTTTATCAATCGGAAGTAATGTTAATTCTCCTGTCACGACATTAAAAGCATACACATCTACCATCCCTCTTGCTGTCTCACCAGTAAAACTAAATGTATGTTCGTGTCCCGTAGTATCGTGTACAAGTCCAGAGTATTTGTAGGTACCGTTTCCGGTTCCGACCACATGCACTTTATATTCTCCTGAGGCCAACTCTGAAGCCGATAGTGATTTGAGGACATCGGTAGAAGGACTTGTGTTTTCGTCGAGTAAATTAGATAAGAACGCTTCGCTGCCGTAATAGCCGTTTGCGAGAGCACTATTCTGTCCAGTACGCGGATCGAGGCCTAATCGTCCACCGATTGGAGTTACCATGAACATCTCTGCTGGCGCTGTTCCATTTTCAGCCTGAGTCCCGCTGGTCAAAATCATTGTCGTCCGCACAAATGATACTGCTGAGAGGACACTAGTTTGACCCACAAGTGAAGCGCTGAAGGCACTCGCCACCATGACCGGTGTCGAAGTGAAGGTAAGGTCACGACCATTTATAATGCGATCATTGTAATCTTGCACCATCGTCGTGCGACTAGCGTCGTCATCGAGATTCTTTGTATTAAACCAAACTGGGTCATTCACCCCATATTGACCGACACCGAGTGATTCAGTTACAAGCACAAAGTGTGTTCCTCTCTCCTCACTATTCCTTCTAAATTTAGCATTCATCTGAGACACTACCGGCACTCCCGAAGTCACTCTTTGTTTCACCCCAGCATCAGACAGCGGGGCGTCCTTAAACTTAAAGTAGGATTTTTGTACACCATTTTCTTCCGTCCCAAAATATTTTACCGCTTGAGCAAAGTCTAAGTTTCCACCCGGCCTGTAGCCACTGTGAGCAGTTAACCATTGATTGAAATTTCCAGGATTCACATCACTACCGTCAATCCCTTTTGTGATGCCGTACGACCGCGCCAACATAACCGTTGAAGTAATCGCACAACCACACGTAGCAATTGTTGGACAATGAGTACCTGCAGTTCCACCAGCCAGAGACTGATTAGCCCACGAGGTAGTTTCAGCTACCGAAGGGTACGCTGAAATAGTCTGTGTATAAAGTGGAAACTGATTATTAGTTTTTGAGACGACGTTAAAGTTGTCAAAGTATGTGTGATTTACGTTTGTTGTGAAAGCAGCTCCTTGAGCATCAGTTACTGAAATTTGATTAAGGTTTAAATTTGTAAGTTCTGAAAGAGGTATTTGGTCGGTCACTGTCGCACTTTGAGTACCGGAGGTAATTTTAGCTGTAAGTAAACCGCTGGGATCTATCGCGAAGTCGACATTGTAGGGAACTCCCGGCATTAGCTGAAAAGGGAGGAGCCGGTTTGCGGGTAAGTGCACTACTCTATTGCCACTATTATAGGTAGCAAAGTATATCTGGCTATTATTGTAGTCAATGTTTGAACGTGCGATAAAAACACCTACCCCATCAATAGGGAAATATAGCGGCTGCCCTGCTCCGTCAAGTGTCTCGTAAAAACCTTTACTGTAATCCATTAAAGCGACTTCATGATGCATGCGCGCTGTCTCGTGAGGTGTAAAACTAAACGACGCTGTCACTGACAAAGAAGCCGTTTTAGTCAGACGAGCATATGCGTAAGCATGTCTTGTATTAACATAAGCGAGTCCAATGTCGTACACTACATCAAATTTACCATCGCTAAGTTGGATATATGTTTTACGTATAAAGTTAGTTGAAGTGTCCGTTACTAGACTTTCATTAGCCTCTGTCCAGGTTCCGCCAATATTTGGACTACCCAAACTACCTGAGTCTGAACGAGCAAAATCATCTGAAAAAAGTAGCTCTTCTGCATGGACTGTATTTGTAAGAATAAGTCCCGTAAATAACAAGGTTAGGACGAACACGTATTTGTTAAGACTCAAACTGATGCCCTTCATAAAGTATGAAAATATTTTTTATAAACTTCAAAATTTACTATAACATGCATGCGCCACTAAACTCCTGAATAACTAAAGGTCTAAGGTATACTGTTATCATGGAAGGTGCACATCATTTTTTACACAAAAGGAAGGAGGAATCTGCCATTTTACAATCTGGAGCCATCAGAGAAAAAATCCTGCATGACCCTGAATCCCTTTCTGATACCGAGCTCGAAGAAGCTCTAGAAAAATTTGAGACAAAAATATTCACGTATACGAACCCCAATGCCAATACTGATGCGAAGCGTATCCTACTCGAAGGCTCACAACCCTACTCTTTTGGTTTAATCAGCGAGCTTTTAAAGGAACTCGTTCACAATAGCCAATGTAAGGAAGTGACGGTCATTGCAGAAGGTGTTACCGCAGAAAAAATAGCGGCGTTACAAGATGACACGTTAACCTTTAACGAATCAACTACCGATTCAATCCTCACTGATATTGGTGAAATTCCGACGGATATCTGTTTGGTGTTTATGGAAGAACCTGAGAATAGCCCACTACTACCCTTACTCTATAGCGCCAAAAGCGTCATCGGGGCTGAAAAATTATTTGTCTATTTTAACGGCCCCTACCTGCAGTCAAATTTTAAGGAACGTTTTTCTACCGAGAAGCGAAAGAACATGGACGAAATTGATGGTGCTATTACAAACACGGACCTTGGTGCCGCAGTTGTAAAAGGAGAACTTGGTCTCCCGGATGAAAAGGTGTTTGTGACCGATAATTTATCTATAAACGAAATAGCTAGACAGCCCAAGGAGAAGCTAAGAACAGAGGGTCGGAGAAAACTTGGACTAGGCGACGAAGAAATAACCCTTCTTTATCTTGGCTTCCCTTCCAAGCCCACCGAGAGCA
>JAYVWI010000062.1:0-4145 GCA_043786195.1 Minisyncoccota bacterium | reverse complement strand
TCTCAGCATACTTCTCACGAAGTATACCACTATCTCCCACCACTCGTACATTCTATACCACTTTCCCCCACCAGCAACCACAGTTATACACACTTCATGACGAAAAGACGCAAGGACGACGGAAAAGCCGAGTTTCGTGGCAAAAGCAACCGCAGTGCCCCGTTCGACACGCGTTCAATTTTCCCCACGAAAATCGCCGCTATGCTCGAAACAGAAAAAACCAAAGCCATAGCTTTGGTTTTTTCTGTTTCTGCGCAATGTCTCACAAAACACTGCGGTTGCTTCCTAGCTTTTGATATATAAAAAGAAAAAGCCGCCCAACCGACTTTTTCAAAAGTAGTGAGCGGCTGTTGGGAACCGGTTTTCATTTACACAGCGACAATCGAGCCGACCTGGATTTGTGGGATGGGGTTGTAAAACGAAGATCTGAACCCTGTCTGTTCAAGTGCAGCTTGGAGTTCACTCGTTTGATACAAAGTAAACTCCATGCCGTCTTCGTCACATTTCACGCCCACTCCACACGGTGTAGCGATAATCCCTACAGCATTCTGTTTGAGAGACTGCCGCAACGAATCAAGTGCTTCAGCAAGTCGATTGCGAGGGATATGCATCAGCATCATACTGCACCAGAAGCCATCAAAATATGACGGATAGGTGTCGCTGAGACTGTAAATATCTCCGACTTCAAAATCTAAGCCAGGGTGAAGCTCCTTTGCAAGAGCAACCTGTGAGAGAGAAGGATCAATCCCCTTATAGCACTCCCTTGCAATACACATGTCAGCAAGCAATGGAACGATGCGACCATGACCACAGCCGATGTCGATAACGTGACCCGACTGTCGCATTCTCTTGAATGTTCGAACTGCGAACGGATCGAGATCAAGTGGCGAATCATCAATTTCTTTTCTGATTCCTTCTGCTTCATAGAGCTTAATTGAATGAAGTTCTGTTTCAGTGAACATGACGTCCTCCGTTAATTTAGTTTAAATGGGTCATTTATATTATAGCACATCTTTTCTAAAAGACAACTTTATTTCAGTATTATGTATTAGGGAACAAAGGAAACTCTAAAGCTGTTTTTAGACGCTCGTTCCTTTGAGAAAAAAAGACACCAGCCGCAAACAGAACAATAACTACTACTAAGAACACACCCTCTTCGATCGACGGACCTGAGTCGAGAAGAAAATAAACTGCTACTAAAATGCAAAATCCGAGTGCCCAAATGATAGTAGCGACCACCATTGCAAGGAAATTTTTAATAGTTTCTTTCATATAAATATTCTTATTACTCCTCTCCTCGTAGGCGCTTTAGTAGGAAGTCTTTGTTGAGGGTGCTTAGGAACCAGCCGACTTTGGGGCCGCTGTCTTTGCCTAGGAAGGCGATGTAGATGGCGGTGAAGAATTCTTTTGGGGTGAGACCTGACTCCCCTTTTACTTCGTGGATTAATTCGTGCAGGATTTGACCGTCAATGGTTTCGAGCAGTTCGATTTTATCTGAGAGAAGGCGGAGCGCTGATTGTTGCGCCTCGGTGAGTGTTGCTGTTGCTGCAGGAATTGTTTCTTGAAGGGTGAAGATGAATTTATCATCAGCATATTCTGTCAGCCACTTTTTTGCATAACGAACGCGTTCATCGAGTTCAGCAACATCAAGGTCGGTGAGTTCACTTTCTTTCATCTTGGCTACTTCATCATAGATATCCATGTGTGGCATTTGTACCAGGAAGGCTACTTGTGAAAAGCGTGGAAGGTATCGCACTGGCAAATCAGCTCGCTCATCAGGCAAGTGGCTGAAGGTGAAGACTTGTGAGTCGTCATCGCGGACGCCGCTCCAGTATTTTTCTGCCAACTTATCATAGAGGTCGTAGAGGACTGGAATAGCGTCAGTGTCAGGATCGAAGTCAATTTGGCGATTGATTGGTGTGCGCAAGAGTAAGAGACGCAACATATGTGTCGGTAAGGTATTGGTCATTTCGGCGGCGGTTGCGGCACCGCCCTTTGACGACGACATCTTCTTGCCGCCGATAAGGAAGAACTCATTGAAGACACCGTACGGTGGCTCGTGATCGAAGATTTCGCGGCAGATGGTTTCGGCTACTTGGCGCGAGCCGCCTTTAGTGTAGTGGTCTTTCCCTCCCCCTTCAAAATTTACCTCTTGAGCTACAAACTTCGCGGCCCAGTCGAGCTTCCACGGAAATTTAGCGTTGCCATTGTATGGCGACATACGACCAGTATGACCGCAGCCCTTAGCCCAAGCGATAGTATCTGAGCTACAGGTGTAGTCGACAAGCTCACCGTCAAAGCTAGTGATTTTGGTCGCACTAAGATTGCCACAGTTTTCACAGATGACATTAAGTGGGTACCAGTCTTCTGGTTTTTCACTCTTGGAGATACGGAAATAAATTTCTCGTACCAGCGCGCGGCGTTCAAGCGCCTTTTGAATCATTCCGTTCATCGCTCCACTACGGTAGAGTTCGCTTGCGCGGTAGACCTCAGCACCAAAGCCAATCTTTTCCAGCACCTTCACATATTCTTGTCCGTAGTACTCAGCGAAATTAGCAAACCCTGGAACTGGAGATGGAATATTGCACAAAGGCACTCCCATGTATTTTTCGTAGGTCGAAGTATCGAGGTAGCTCGGAATCCCATCCATCGGATCGAAGTCATTTATCTCAAAAAGAAACTTTACATTATGACCACGACTCTTGAGTACGTCCGCGACAATCGCATGCATCGACGCACTCCGAAGTGACCCGACATGCACAGTGCCAGAAGCCGTCTTTTCATCACGAATTATTATCGGCAAACCCGCTTTAATCCGCGCTTCGTAACGCCGTTCAATCTCGTCAGCAATAGTATCCGCCCAAAACATAAGTAATGCTTATCCTAGCGTAGGAATGGTAAAAAGAAAAGGCCGGCGCGAAGCACCGGCCTTTTCTTTTTGGACTATTCTACCTTCAATACCTTATATTTCTGTTTGCCCAAAGGTGTTTCGAATTCAAATTCGTCGGCTTTCTTCTTTCCCATCAATGCTTCACCGAGCGGTGAGAGGTATGAGAGCTTGTGTTCGTGGATGTTGGCTTCGTCTGAGCCGACGATGGTGTATTCGCGCTTTTCTTTGTCTTTGTCTTTTTGGATAGAAACGACTGATCCGAGTCCGACGACGTCCCCATGCTTTTCGTGAGCGACAATCTTCGCTTCCTTGATAGTCTTCTCGAGGTATGAAATGCGCTCTTCGATAGCGGCCTGCATATCTCGGGCTTCTTGGTACTCAGCGTTTTCTGAGAGGTCTCCGAGACTACGAGCGTACTCGAGTGATTCTGCAACTTCTTTTCGACGGACGGTTTTGAGGTTGTCTAATTCTTTTTTTAATTCTTCGAATTTCTCCGGTGTCAGAAAAGCTTGTGTATCCATAATGTTGTAAAAATTTCCCCAATTATACGCGGTTACCACCGTCGGTCAACATGTGGTTATTGTGTAGTTTCCGCTTTTGTTTCAAGCTTTGATTCCGCTTTGAAATATTCGGGTCGATTGACACTTATCCACTGCATGACCTCACCCATAATCCGCCCCGCCCCGAGTGAATTGCTATGTGGCGCGTGATCCATCATAAGAATAAAGGCAAAGCGTGGTTCTTCGTACGGCCAGTAACCCGCCGACCAAGAGTTTACATATGCATTGCCGACGCCGATTTCCGCCGTCCCCGATTTCGATGCCACTGCCACATCACTCCGCTCCAACCCGCGAGCAGTACCGCCAGGCAATATTACCGTCTTACGCATGCCTTCGTGGACAACTTGCAAGTCCTCTTGATTGAGATTTAGGTCGACAGGATTTTGAGCGGGACCTTTTTCTACATGAGGTGTCAGCAGCGTACCACCATTGGCAATCGAGGCGTATGCGCGCAACATCTGAATCGGTGTCGCCAAGAAACCAAACTGACCAATCGAAGTGAAGTACGTATCGCCGAGTCGCCAATCGTCATCAAACACCTTCTTTTTCCATTCCGGATCGGGCACTACTCCTTCCTGCTCTTGCCCAAGTGTAATGCCAGTTTTTGAACCCAAACCAAACCGACGATAATTTTCTGAGAGTCGTTTGATGCCGAGACCCGGTTGATCACCAAAGCCGCCACCAATCGTGTAGAA
>JAYVWI010000061.1:0-4711 GCA_043786195.1 Minisyncoccota bacterium | reverse complement strand
ACAAGCTCCGAGTACAAATCCCTGCCAGAGCATAGGCTCACTGGCAAAGCTGATAGCATAGCTATAGTAAACGCGGCGCATGATGTTTTTTTGAATGTTATTTTTTGTATTCATATAAATTTTATACTTTATCTCGCGTTCCTGCAGCTCGCTACAAGCTATTTCTCCCTTGGGGGTCGAAATATCTTAAGCGCCTGCATAAATTCAGAATAGTCGCTACGCTCGTTTCTTCATTTATAATACTGTCCTCACTCGCTTTTGGTTACGTGACATAAGTTCCCGAGGTTACCCTCGGGAACTTATGCGAAGGGTTACTTTTAGTTTTGTTCTATAGGAGGGCTTCGGCTTCACCGTCGCGGCTTTCTTTTTTGAAGGCGGCTTTGGCGCGGTGGATACGGGCTTTGATGGTACCGACGTTTTCGCCGGTCTCGGTAGCAATATCTTCTTGGCTCCAGCGTTCGAGGAAGTGGAGACGAAGAACGTATGAAAGGTGCTCTGGTAGACGCGACAAGATGCGCTCGATGCCGTCGCGCTTTTCTTCAAAGCCGCTGTGTTCTTTCATTTCGCCGATGAACTGTTCAAACTCGGGATCAATAGCGCTGAAGCGCTGCCCTTCTTTGACAAGCTTTTGGTAACGAGTAAACGCGGTGTTCATGAGGATGCGGTATGCCCAGGAAGAAAATTTTGCACCTGACTGCGGCTCGTATTTATCTGCGTAGACGTAGATTTTTGTAAACGCATCTTGCACTATCTCTTCGGCATCGAGTGGATTGCGGACAATGCCACGAGCTTTGCGTAAGAAGGGCTCTTGGTAGCGGTCGACAATGACGGTGAAGAGCCAGGGTTGTGCTCGCGAGGCCATAAGCACCTGCTCGTCGTCCCAATCATGAATGTCGCTTAAGGAGTTTATTCCGAACATATGTTTGATAGTAACATTATTGAACTTAATTTACAGTTTTACCTTTAGGTTGAAATCTGTTATAAATAGGCACTTATTAACTAATAGAGCTTGGTGACTGTTTTGGACTTTCTGTACAGCTCGCTGCAGTTGGATTCTCCCCTAGGAAGGGGTCGAATCCAACTAAGCGCCTGTATACTTTCAGAATAGTCGCTACGCTCGTTTCTTCAAGCAATGGCAATCCTCTCTTATAACGAAATAACTCTTAAAAAGGTCATCATTCATGAGGGGGAGCCTTGTTTGGTGGTGGCTACGCATGTCTTTCGGAAACAACAACGCAAGCCCGTCAACATCACGAAGCTTAAAGGCTTGAAGTCTGGCCGCTCGCTTGAAGTTACCTTCCACCAAAATGAGACTGTGGAAGAAGCCGACATGGAGACGCGTACAGCGACCTTTATCTACCGTAAGCCGGGGGAATTTTGGTTCCATACTGCGGGCAAACCGAGCGAACGCTTTTCTCTCTCTGAAGACTTTGTTGGCGATCAGGGACGTTTTCTCAAGGAGCGAAGTGATATTGATGCTCTTGTCTTTGACGACGAAGTAATCGGACTTAAGTTCCCTATCAAGATGGAACTCAAAGTGAAGGAAGCGATGGAAGCAGTGAAGGGTAATACTTCTAATGGTGCGCTCAAGGAAGTGACACTTGAAACCGGTGCGACCATAATGGTGCCGATGTTTATCAATGAAGGCGACGTCTTGAGTATCAATACAGAGACGGGCGACTACTCAGAGCGAGTCGAGAAAGCTTAGTTAAGAAAAAGCCTGCATATAATGCTGGCTTTTTTAGATTCCTTTCTCGCGCAGCTCTTCGTCTACGCGAACGTAGTAGGGGTCGTCGGTGACGAACCATTCGTAGAAGAGCCTTGAAACAAAGCTCAATCTGCTGCCGCGGCGATCTTTGATTGGACCCCAGACACGTCGCCACAACGAAAAGGAGCGCGGAGATGGCTTCTGTGCAAGCTCTAACCACCACCGGATGGGCAAAAAGGTGTTGCGGTAGGGTGTCGGTCGCTTCGTATCATAAGGAATGCTGACCATTGTTCGTCTCCCGAGACTATTCTTGTCTGAGAATATCATAGTGGTGGGAAAAAGAAAACGACCGACTCACCAAGTGAGTCGGTCGTTTTCTTGCAAATTAATGCTTGATGTATGGCATGAGAGCCATGAAACGGGCGCGCTTTACAGCAGTCGCGAAGTTTCGTTGCCCTTTGGCTGAGAAATCAGTACGGCGACGATTCATCATACGAGCGTGCGGGTTTACATGATTTGCAAGGCGAACGATGTCCTTGAAGTCGATGTGGTGCAGCGGCATGTTTTCAGTTTGTTTCTTTTCCATAGTTGTTAGTTACGATTCCAATAAGTCTAAATTTCAAGATTTCATACTTAAGGACTCAGGGTGACCCGGTAACGAGGCAGTCGAGGAACTTTGCGCGAGCCGTACATCGGTACGGTGAGTGCAAAGTTACCGAAGACTAACGAAGTGAGCGGGTTGCATCTGTGGCCTTAAGTTTAGAAGGGGATGTCTTCTGGGTTGATCTCTTCCTCTGGATAGTCTGGGAGTGCTGGTGCCTTATTACTCTCCGAGTCTTGTGGGTTGTTTCCAACTGGAGCTGGACTACCGCCACCACTCTTTGGGCCAAATTGTACGCGGTCGGCAACGATTTCGGTACGGTACTGCTTTACGCCATCCTTGTTGTCCCAACTGCGGGTCTGGATACGGCCTTCGACATACACACCACTTCCCTTTGTGAGCCACTTGGCTGAAGTCTCGGCAGTCTTGCCGAAGACGACGACGTTGTGATAATCCGTATTCTCTTGCTTTTTGCCGTCTCGGTCGGTAAACGTCCGGTTGGTGGCAAGCGACATTGAGCAGACCTGCATTCCGCTTGGGAGTGCCTTCATTTCTGGGTCGCGGGTAAGATTCCCGTAAATCATTGCTTTATTAATGTACATAGAAGAAAATTATGGTTGGATATAGAGTGATTATACCGCTTCGGCTGCGACTTCACCATCTTCTGCCTTTACTTCAACTTCCTCGACTACCTCTTCGATCACTACGACTTCTTCGTCAACTACTGGGGCAATGATGGTTTCTACCACTCGGTCAGCGATGGCTGGATGGAAGTAGAATGGATTTTCTTGTTCAACCTTAGTAAGACGAATCAGGAGGTGACGAAGGATTTCCTTGGTGTGCTCTACTGCTTCGGTGACTTCGGCGATTTTGTTTCCTTCGAGATCAAATCGAATCCACCCGAAGTAGGCGCTTCTGAATTTTCGGTTTTTCCCTTCGAGGTACTGAGAGATTTCGTACGCAAGATCAAAACGCGCTGGCGCTTCTTCTAACGAAAGAATTCCTCCGAGCTTGGTAATGTTGGCTTTGATTGTCTCAAAAACCGCTTGTACTTCCCCTTCAGCAATCGTTGGAAGGATGTGGAAGGCTAGTTCGTAGGAAGTGAGCTCTCGCTCGCCTCCTTCTACAGCCTCGACTGCTGGCATATTGTTTTCTGGCATTTGAATGAAATAAGGAACGTAGTGACTATATTGGCCCTGCATAAGTTCGTAATAGTCGCCCAAAGGCTCCTTTACTCACTTAATTTTATGCAGGCGCTTAGCATATTTCGACCTCCGAGGGAGAAATAGGCTGCAGCGAGCTGCACGAATAGTTATCACGCTCCGTTGATTGATAACGGCCAAATGTACCACAGATATCACTCCTGTTCAAGGTTTTCTGCTATGCTAAAATAACTACATGAAATCGACACTCCAAAGCTATTCTAGCCTCATAATCGGCGCCATTGGCATACTAGTTATTCTCGGTGCGGGATATATGCTCTATCAGCAACAGCTCCAAAGCCAAAAGATTGAACAACTGGTACAAGAACGTAATCAGCTCCAGAAAGACAGCGCTTCTTCGACAGAAGCGTTAGCCGAAGCCAGCAGCACTATCACGAGTCTGGCTACCGAGCTTATCGCTATCAAAGAAAAGTATGGGATTTTGAATGACGACTACACTAGTGAGCTCGACCGCAACGAGACATTCCAAAGCCAAATCAAAAAAATCAGTAAGACGGTGGGTGTGCTCGACAAACTCTCAAAAACCGACAAGGAGCTCTTGCAGAAATATTCAAAGGTGTACTTCCTCAACGAACACTACATTCCAGAAAAGCTAACGACTATCGAGAAGGGCTACATGTACGACGAAAGTCGAAATCACCAACTACATAGTAAAGTAGTGCCTTACTTCAATAAGATGGTAGACGCCGCTAAGGAAGATGGTATCGACCTTTGGGTTGTTTCCGCCTACCGTTCTTTCCAAACACAAGCACAACTCAAAGGTGCATATACGGTGAGCTACGGCTCAGGTGCCAACGCCTTCTCTGCCGATCAGGGATTTTCCGAGCACCAGCTTGGCACCACTATCGACTTCACCACTAAAGGAATCAGTGGGGGTCTGGACGGATTCCAAAATACGCCCGCGTACACCTGGCTCAACGAGAACGCGTACAAGTACGGCTTTACACTCTCCTACTCCAAAGGTAACGCGTACTATATGTTTGAACCATGGCATTGGCGCTTCGTCGGCGAAGATCTCGCCCGTGACCTCCACAAAAACAACGCAACATTCTACGATTGGGATCAACGCAAGCTTGATGGGTATTTAATTAACATCTTCGACTAAATTCTCCAGAATTTAAAGAGAAAAGACCCGGCGCTACGCGCCGGGTCTTTTCTCTTATTTACGTTTTTGGTGAA
>JAYVWI010000060.1:0-14187 GCA_043786195.1 Minisyncoccota bacterium | reverse complement strand
GATAGATGGGTCTGGTTAACGGCCGAGGAAGTGTCGACACATTCTGAAATGGGCGAGCAGACAAAGTTATATGCCTTGGGCGCACTGGAGACATTGGGTATAAAAAATTAGACCATATCCTTCTAAAAGTATTACCATAGCTTAATCTATATGTTCCAAACACTTAAACGATTAAAACTACGCCTACTTCCTAAAAAAGTAGCCAAGGTGCCACTAGAGGAACTCATAGTAGCAGCTGAAGATGAGGCCAAGAATTACTCACTTATTCAAGACAATGACGAGCTAAACGAACTTTTTAAAAATAAATTCAAAACTGCTGCGGGCACGCAGGTGCCTCCAAAAGAATTTATCGCCAAGATAATCAATCATATCGAAAAAAATCCTCCGCAAAGCATAGAGGAGTTTGCCGTCTTTGTTCGGACTACCATCGCATCCATCCCCTCACCAGAGACTTCAAAGAATCATCGCTTTTGGAAAAACGGTTAGGAAAAGGCCTCGTCCGCAGACGAGGCCTTTTCCTATTTCCTTACTCCACTAAGAATCCACCGGCTTGGTGTTCCCAGAGGCGCTGGTAGACACCGCCAGCTTCCTTGAGACTGTCATGGGTACCGTCTTCCACTATCTTGCCGTTCTCAAGGACAATAATCCTATCCATCTCACGCAGAGTCGATAGTCTGTGCGCTATAGCGACCACGGTCTTCCCGACCATGAGCTCATGAAGCGCAGTTTGAATTGCCACTTCGCTTTCACTATCGAGCGCTGAAGTTGCTTCGTCGAGTACGAGAATTGGTGAGTTCTTGAGCATCGCGCGCGCTATCGCCACCCGCTGCTTCTGACCACCCGAGAGCTTGATACCACGCTCGCCCACCATCGTATCGTAGCCTTCTGAAAGAATACTAATGAAGTCATGCGCCTGCGCCTTTTTCGCCACAGCAATAATGTCTTCATCAGTTGCATCAGGATTCCCGTACGCGATATTTTCTCGAATCGTTCGATGGAAGAGCATTGGCTCTTGTGGCACTACGGCGATATTATTTCTCAATGAGTCCTGCGTTACCTCAGCAATATTCTGACCATCAATTTCAATCGCTCCACCGGTCACGTCGTGTTGACGGAGCATAAGAGATACAAAAGTGGTCTTACCTGCGCCACTGTGACCAACAAGACCGACGCGCTGCCCCGCAGCAATCGTGAGATTAAAATCATCGAACACTTTGTTCTCTCCGAATTCAAACCCAACCTTTTTCCAATCAACCAACCCTCCCTTTACCACTAACTTCTTGGAATCCTCAGCATCTGCGACTTCATATGGTTGCAAAATATCAGTCAAACCTTCCTCTACGTCAGCGTAACGACGAATAAATCCGTTTATGCTGTTGCCAATAAAAACCAGGGTGCCCGTGACGTTTAATAGAAGTGTTACCATCATCACTAGCTGTCCGGTTGAAAGGGCGCCGTTGCTCCACATGGTAATTGTTATACCCACCAACACAACCTGAAAAAGAGCGATGACAACGTTATTGGCGAGCAGACCCCACTCACTAATACTCCACTGTTTAAGGTTGAGCGATCGAACCATCTGCAACTCTTCGTTAAATTTATTTTTCTCAAAAACGCTTGCCGAATACTGTCTTACTGCACCAATATTTGTGAGCGTATCGACGAGTCTACCGCGAGCTTTCGTTGTCTGAGCTGAATAAGCGACAACATGCGGACGTCTGTACTTTGCCAACGTAAGATTCAGCGGCACCAAAACTACAAGCATGAGTAGGAATACCCCTCCGGCCATAAGACTGATTGTGCTGATGTAAATCATCGTAAAAAGGAGCGCAAGAAGGCCGGGATAATAATTCCAGAGGAACGCTTCGTAAAATGACTGTGCACCGTCACTCGCGTGAGTCACTTTACTTGAAAGTGATCCAGCAAAGCGGTCACTAAAATACGTATGGCTATGTTTCCCGAGATAATTGAATAAAGTATCGTACGAATCAGCATTTGCTCGTGTCATCCAGCGCATTCCGGTAAAGCCACTTGTTCGCCAAAGTAAGTCCATCACCAAGACAGCAAATGGAAACAATAGAGCCCAAAAAATAACCTCGTGCTGGGTGCTCGTGTTTTTTGCAACTCCTTCAGCGGAATCAATGATTCTCCTAAAGATATACGAAGTGCTCGTAGTAATAAGCTCAGCCAAGGTCGCAACAAAGACAGAAAGGAAAACTGCTTTCTTATGATTTCTCACCAAAAACCACAGATAGCGCATCGGTGTGGCTGGAATATTTCTTTTTTCTATTTCTGTATTCCTCATAAACGTATCTTATCACGACGGAATTATCAGCGTGTTCTTACGAAACACCTGAAATTCAGGGTATATTTTCAAAAACGATTTAATAATATAAAAGGGGCGCGGTTTGTAGAAAACGCGCGCCCTCACCTTTCATCTCCTATTTTTGCCAGGATTTTGTAGTCGACATCCGAGAATGTGAACGAAAAGGTCTCAACGTAGCCAGCAGGAATCTCTTCCCCGGCCAACATGACGAATTGCCCTCCAAGTCCTTCGACTCGGCGCAATTCACCTGCCTGTAAAGGACCTTTCTCCAAGGCGGCTTTTATCCGCCTTTTATGAGAACTAGTTATCATGATCATACGCCTCTTGCTTAGACCGTCTTACTTGTTTTAAGAGTTGACGAACGCTTTTAATCATAACACAATCATCATTGTATGTAAATACCCCATGAGCGGTCGTTTTTCGGTAGGAATCTATGGTATCTCCATAGCCAGAAAGGCCACAATCTATTATATATGCGGCTTTTTTCGATGATTCAGTTGGATCTGGAGCCTTGATACTAATCATTACGTTCCCTGGATGTAAGTCTCGGTGATAAAGGCTATTGTCATGCAGAAGGTCAACAAAGGCTTCCAAGTCGTCACAAAGGTCATCTATATCAACCCAGTCTGGAAGCCCTTTCACTCCACGATTAATCTCGTCGATACTTACAGCCGGAAGTTTCTCCATACCAAAAATCTTTTGGTTTCCTGTGTCGATTGCGTAAAATGGTTCTGGTACACCAATAGGACCTCCGGCCGCACTCGCGACGTCAAAAAATAGCTGCTGCATTCTTGCTTCCTCTCCAATTGAATTCCGACCGCGAGGAGTACTCTCGTGTTTGGATAATTTGTAACAGATTTCCGGCGGAAATTCCCTGATTTCATTTTTAAATATCACGACAACCGCGTCTTGTCCTTCTCCAATTGACTCGCTGTGTTTTTCGACACTCTCAAGAACACGGATAATGCCCGCTGCATTGACTTTGATTCGTTCAAAACCGTCGTCGTCTTTGATCGCGTCAAAGACAATAGAACTTTCCACTCTTCTCAACATAAGTTCCCTGACAAGAGCTAGGGCTTCAAACGCAGTGTCAGCATTTTCAATTGATTCCCTGTTCTTTGGATGTTCTGTAAGAAACTTATTGCTTGGGTTTTCTAGAATCTCTTCGAGTAATTCTTCAGCTTTTGCCTCGGTAAGCTCTGGTCTTTTAGGCTGTTCCATTTTGTCGTCCATGTGTTACTATCATACAACTTTTATATAAAAAAAGTACATAAAAAGACCAATTAGCGCGATTAGCTCAGTGGTAGAGCGCTTCATTGACATTGAAGAGGCCGGAAGTTCAATCCTTCCATCGCGCACCACTAAAAAGAGTTCCTTGATTCTAAAAAATCATGGGGCTCTTTTCTTTACAACACCTCCTTCTCTCCGTATAGTTCACCCATGCTGATTTTATCTATTGAGACCTCTTGTGACGAGACTGCGATTAGTTTAGTGGAGGCTATTGGCGAGTTTCCATACGCGACTTACGAGATTCTTGGTGATGCACTATGGTCACAGATCGACATCCACCGCGAGTATGGTGGCGTCTTTCCAATGCTAGCCAAACGAGAGCACATCATTACTGTCATTCCTATGCTTGAAAAAGCCATCAAAGAAGCCGGTATAGAAGCCAACAGCTACACTCCTGCATTGACCTCACAGCAAGAAGAAGAAATCCGTACCACTCTATCTCGTGAACGCGAACTCGGGGATGAACTCCTCACGTTCCATCGCGAACATGGTGCCTACGCTGTTGATCTCATCGCTGTCACGAGTGGCCCTGGCCTTGAGCCGGCGTTGTGGGTCGGAGTGAATTTCGCTCGGGCTTTGGCACTACTTTGGAATGTCCCTATCGTGCCGGTCAATCACATGGAAGGCCACGTACTGGCCAGCGTCTTTGATGTAGAACTCGACAATCAACTTTCAGATATTCCTTTCCCGACCATTTCTCTCCTTATCTCTGGTGGACACACTGAGCTCATTTTAATGAAGGGCTGGGGGGAATATGAAAAAATCGGCCAGACGCGGGATGATGCAGTTGGTGAAGCGTATGACAAAGTCGCGCGACTCATTGGACTCCAATATCCCGGTGGGCCAGAAATTGCCAAGCGGGCAGAAAAAGCGCGTAAAGAAAAATTGCCAAAGTTCGCAGACTTTCCTACCCCAATGCTTCATTCTGGTGACCTCGACTTTTCTTTCTCCGGCCTCAAGACCGCAGTGCGCTATGCGGTGCAAGATAAAGAACTCACAGAAACAGATGTCAAAGCCATTGCTCGAGACTTTGAAGACGCGGTCACGACCGTTCTTTTGAAGAAATCGCTGATGGCGGTAGAGAAATATAATGCGCAAACCCTCATCGTCGGTGGTGGCGTCAGCGCCAACCAACACCTCAAGCGTATGTTTGAAGCCACCTTCCTCACCGAACACCCCGACCTCACCGTATATTTCCCCCAACCAAAACTCTCGACCGACAACAGCATCATGATTGCCTTGGCCGGCCACGCTCGCGCTGACAGTGCGCTTGCACCGCGTGGCGCAGACGTCATACGCGCAGATGGAAATAAATCACTTGCTTAGTCTCTTAAAAGCCTTTTTATAGGGCTTTTTTTGTGCTACCATCGTTTTCATATATGAACGAACAACAACCCGACATTCCTGAGGTATTTTTGAAGCCTTTTGATCCATCCGAGCATGAAGGTGCTCTCTATGAGCTCTGGGAAGAGAGTGGTTTTTTTAACCCTGATGTGTGTGTCGAGAAAGGTATCGCGATGCCTGACGCGGAGACTTTTTCTATTGTACTTCCACCACCAAATGTTACTGGCACCCTCCATATGGGTCACGCGGCCATGCTCGCGACCGAAGATATTCTTGTACGATATAATCGCATGCTCGGGAAGCGGACACTTTGGATCCCAGGGACCGACTCCGCAGCTATCGCGACCCAGTCGAAAGTAGAAAAAGAAATTATGAAAGCCGAGAAGCTTTCACGCCACGACCTTGGCCGCGAAGAGCTTCTCCGGCGCGTTGGAGAGTTTGCTGAAAATAGTAAGAACACTATTCTCAATCAAACCCGCCGCATGGGCTCAAGTCTTGATTGGTCTCGCTACGCGTATACCCTTGATGAAACTCGCTACAAGGCAGTGATGACTGCCTTTGTAAACATGTACCAGGACGGACTCATTTATCGCGGCAATCGCATCGTGAACTGGGATCCAAAAGGACAGACCACTATCTCAGATGACGAGATCGTACACGAAGAACGCCAATCAAAGCTCTATACTTTTAAATACAGCAAGGACTTCCCGATTAGCATTTCTACTTCGCGGCCTGAGACAAAGGTTGGTGATACAGCCGTCGCTGTGCATCCTGATGACGAACGCTACAAGCAGTACGTCGGACAAACCTTTTCACTTACCTTCTGTGATGTACCGATTGAAGTCATAGTCATTGCAGACAAAGAAGTTGATCCAAAGTTTGGTACTGGCGCGCTTGGTGTGACTCCGGCACACAGCAAAATCGACTGGGATATGGCTGACCGTCACAACATCACCCGTCGCCCACAGGTGATTAACGAGTACGCGAAGATGACCTCCGCGGCGGGCTCACTTGAAGGACTAAAAGTAAACGAAGCGCGTGAGAAAGTTGTGGAATGGCTTAAAGAAGAAGGGCTTCTAGAAAAAGAAGAATCTATCACTCAAAACGTCGCGACGGCCGAACGAACCGGCGGCATTATCGAACCTCTCCCAAAGCTTCAGTGGTGGATTGCGGTGAATAAGAAGTTTGTACTCAAACACTCAGAAATTCCCGGCATTGAAAGTGGCTCTGAAGTGACCTTAAAAGAGCTCATGATTGCTACTGTCGAAAATGGCGGTACTGACATTTTCCCTGAACGTTTCAAGCGTGTCTACTTCAACTGGATTACCAATCTCAACGACTGGTGTATCTCCCGTCAAATCTGGTTTGGTCACCGGATTCCGGTTTGGTATAAGGACGAAGAACTGTACTGCGGCACAGACACACCTCAGAATGAAGGTTGGACACAAGACTCTGACACGCTAGACACCTGGTTCTCTTCTGGACTCTGGACCTTTTCTACTCTTGGCTGGCCTGAGCAAACCGACGACCTCAAGACCTACCACCCCACCACAGTCCTTGAAACTGGCTACGATATTATTTTCTTCTGGGTAGCTCGTATGATTCTTATGAGTACGTACCATACGGGACAAGTACCGTTTAAGAATGTATATCTCCATGGTCTGGTGCGTGACGAAAAAGGCAAGAAGATGAGTAAGTCTCTTGGGAACGTGATCGACCCGCTGACTATGATTGAGAAGTATGGTGCAGACGCTACTCGTCTCTCACTTATTATTGGTGCTGCACCGGGCAACGACATGCCGCTCTCAGAAAACAAAGTGAAGGGTTACAAGAACTTTGCCAACAAAGTGTGGAACATTAGCCGTTTTGTCCTAACACACACCATCGAAGCCGATACTACGGCCACCCCGATTCTCAGCGCTCGTGATGAAGAAATTTTAGCTACACTTAAGACAACCGTCACTGACGTCACGGCTGAAATCGAGAAGTTTAACCTCTACCTTGCCGGCGAAAAAGCCTACCACTACATCTGGGGAGAACTGGCCGACGTCGTCCTTGAAGAATCAAAACTCATCTTCGCGAGCGAAGACGCGCAAGCGAAGCTGGCGCGTCAGCACGTCCTTATCGAGTGTCTCACCACCTCACTCAAGCTCCTTCACCCGTTTATGCCTTATGTTACCGAAACTATATGGCAGGAATTGCCGAAGGAAATGAAACACAGCGAGTTACTCATGGTGGCTAAGTGGCCAAAAGTCTAATCCCCTTTTGCAAGACCCGGCACCCTAAGGGTGCCGGGTCTTTTGCTACAATAGACCTAAATGGAATCCACGTATTTTGCCATTGCCTTTTTAGCGGGTCTTACCCCAGCACTTTTTTGGTTGTGGTTTTGGCTGCGCGAAGATAACACACACCCAGAACCATTTCTCCTTATTGCCATAAGTTTCATTGCGGGCATGGCCGTTGTTCCCATCGTCCTCCCTCTTCAAAAAGCGGCTATCGGCATCTACGCCGGGTCAAACATTATTATTGTCTGGGTAATTATTGAAGAACTTTTTAAGTACGCGGCTGCTCTCGTTTTGATTTTCTGGAATCGTGAAGTCGACGAACCAATCGACATGGTTATCTACATGATTGTGATTGCGCTTGGATTCGCCGCACTTGAAAATGCCCTTTTCATCTTCAACCCGCTCGCTTCTGGCGACTTAATGAGTTCAGCGCTCACAGGCAGCTTCCGTTTCTTAGGCGCCACACTGCTTCATGTACTTGCCTCAGGTACTGTCGGCGTCATGCTCGCCCTCACCTATTACAAGCATAAAATCACCCAACTTCTGGCTGGCACCGTTGGGTTGTTCATTGCCATTGTGTTGCATGCACTGTTTAACTTTTTTATAATGGATGCAAGCGGAGAAACCATTCTCGGAGTATTCCTTTTTGTCTGGATGGGAGTAATCGTTCTCTTTCTTCTCTTTGAGAAAATAAAACAACTCGAGACTGTCCATAATTCACAAGCCATAACATAGTATGAAAAAACCATCATTTTTAGATCGACTCACCGGCGGAGGCCAAGGCGATGAATACGACCGAATTCTCGACGAAAACCACCAATTTGGTGCGGACGATGATTTGGCAGTGCAAGATACGTATCAGGAAGAAGAAGCTGACGAGTGGGACGACGCTCCCCAGACCGCCAATTCTCAAGACGGCGAGCTACCTGTCGACATGTACCAGACCGAAGACGCTATCGTTATCCGTGCACTCGTGGCTGGAGTTAGTCCAACTGATCTCGAGATTTCTATCACTCGCGACATGGTGACCATTCGCGGCGTTCGCGAAGAATTCCAAGAAGCTCACGACGACGGCTACTTCCACCGCGAACTCTTCTGGGGTAGCTTCTCGCGTACTCTCGTGCTCCCCGAAGAAGTCGCCATCGACGAAGCCGAAGCACAAGAGAAACACGGCCTCCTTGAAATCAAACTCCCAAAACTCGACAAACACCGCTCCACCCAGCTCCGAGTCAAATCAAACATTGTC
This sequence comes from Minisyncoccota bacterium, assembly GCA_043786195.1. Taxonomy (GTDB): domain Bacteria; phylum Patescibacteriota; class Minisyncoccia; order Phycocordibacterales; family UBA918; genus OLB19. The sequence continues at coordinate 5,696 of JAYVWI010000060.1, read as the reverse complement.
CACAAATAAGAAAAGCCCGCGGCTCTGCCACGGGCTTTTCTTATTTTAGCCGTTTAAACCATTTCTTCTCAATCGCCGCTTCGATATCTACCCCCTCCCTTTCGGCAAACAAAAGTAGGAATCCAAACACGTCGCCAATCTCCGCTTCAAAGAGCTCTCTAATCTCTTCCTTTGTCTTTCCCTTCTGACGCCCTCGGTCGGTATACATAAGATACGCCTGCATACACTCACCCCATTCTTCCGTCAGCTTAAAAGGATAGTAATCACGATCCACCTGTACCTCCGGAAATTCCTCCCCGTACATTCCCATAATCGTTTTAGCTTTTTGTGTGAGTTCTTGCAGTTGTGTCATAGAGTCACAGTATAACAAAAACAGCCGACTGGTGTGCCGACTGATTAAAATTTAGCGAAGTAGTGTGAATTCTCCGCTGTGACGACTGCCCCACTGCGGTATTTGACTTGAAGCGGCAACCTCAGCACTCCATACCGACTTTGAAAAATGCAGATGTGCCAGGGGGATAGAGCCGAAGGTCTTATTGGACACAGCAAGTAAAAGTTCCTCGCTACTCACCACGTCAACACCCCAAATGGAACCATAGATAATGGCCGGCTTTCCGAGCCATAGCCACTCAAAAGAATAAAGCTGGTTGATGATATGGTGTGGATTTGAAAAGCCAAAAGCACTCGCAAGAAGTTCGCTACTCACAGTAAGTCTCCCAAATTAGGATTACAATCTGTCCTTCTTATACCTTTGTATCAACTGTTTGGCAACAAGGTGGTTCAAGCTTGCACGCAAGACGCGAAGGCGTCTTGCTTCCCCAGCACATATAAAAAATCCCCTGACGGGGGCTTTTTATATGTGCTTGGGAGCAGGCTCGAACTGCTGACCCCTCGCTCTTCAGGCGAATGCTCTACCAACTGAGCTACCCAAGCAAGTGAGGAGCAAAGCGTGGAGCGCTTTGCATTTCGGAGAAAATTTGTATGACAGAGCTTGCTCGGGCAGACAATATTTTCGATGAAATCAAATGTGGCGAGCCACATTTTGTCCGAATGCCACTTGGGCAAGCTTCGCTTACCAAGTGACCTCACCACACCACTTCCGTGATTGGTGGCGCTATTGTACCTGTTTTTACAAGAATATCAATGACTATTCCCAAGTCAAAATAAAGAAGAATTACTTCAAAAGACCGTTGAGTTGATTGAGTTGGTCGAGACTATTTTGCACTCCTCCACCTGACCCTAAGGACGAATACATCGGCATGATGTACCAATACAAGAAAATGGTCGGAGCTACAAGAATGAAGAAAAACCACACCAACTTCAACCAAAAGTCACGCTTGTTCTTAGCATGTTGCTTCTTGAGCATTTGGTTATTTTCAACAAGTAGGCGTTGGTTTTCAATCAAGATTTCCTTTAATTCCTGATGTTCACTTTGAGGATTCATATAAATAATTATACCCTACCCGAAACACAGCATTTCTGTTACCCTTATCGACACCGCCTTCATAGCTCAATGGATAGAGCTATTCCGTCCTAAGGAAGAGATGTGGGTTCGACTCCTGCTGAAGGCACAGAACAATAAAATATGAATAGTGCGTCGTGCTACTATTATTCGTATGAGTGAAGCATTTAAGCATAGCTTTGAGGCAACTTCAGGCGAATCTGACTTTTTCGAGGAAGTCGAAACTAGCCCCGTCAGATTAACCGTTATTGAAGGTGGAAGAAACTCTTCAGAAGGAGTTACTCAAGCAAGTGAAGAAACTTTTCCGGATGCATCTCTCTCTTCAGAAAGGAGTGCTAGTCCAAGTGTAGAAAAAATATCTACTTTTTTTGAAGAACCGGAAGAGAATACGGGCTCTCCTGAAGCAACTGAGGATTCGGAATCTTCACGGAGATTTGAACTGCCATCTCTTGAGCAAACAAGGCAAACGCTATCTGTTATGGGTGAGAAAGCTCAAGCATTTTTTAGTACTCTGTCTGAAAAAGGCCAAGCTCTTGCTAGTAGTATCTATGAAGGTATCTACAAAATCCCCGGCGTACAACGCCTCGCGGGAAAAATGGAAATTGCTTATAATCAATTTTTTGTCGACTACAACCAACAAAGCACTACTAACCTACAAGAAAAGCTGGCGGGTAATGTGACGAAAATGGATGCTCTCGAGCAAACTGCTCGAGAAACCGAAGCGGCCATAGAAGCACTCAGGGGACTTGGCTCCCCCAACCTAGGAGGACTGGAGAGAAAAGTTATTGACCTTGATAAGCAAAAACTAGACCTTCTGCTCGGCCAGGAAACAATCAACCAGAAGATTGGTGCCCGAGAAAATAAGATGGAACATTTTAAAGGGCAGCGTGACATAATCGCTGATAGACTTATCGGTACGTATGCCGAAAAACTTGCCCCCATCGAACGCCGACTGGGAACACTGGAAGATAGCCGACACATAGCTGAGACTCAGGCAGAAATTACCAGCGCTGAACACGAACAACAACTTGGCGTACTCTCAGGACTTGAGGAGCGAAGAAATAGTATCGCTGCTCTCCTTGGAAGTACTGGTCTTTCGGAAAAGCAAGTGCGACGGCACGAGATTCTGCGCATGATTGACGGACAAATTGCTGACGGACGCGAAAAGATTCGCAAAACCGAAGAGGCACAACAGCGGGAGCTCTCTACTATTAATCAAAAGATAAGTCGTACAAATGGCCGCGCTGATGGCTACCGAGCCAGGAGAGACGAATTTGTACGCCTTAAAAACGGCGTCGTTACTCCAGAAGTACAAGTAAACACTACTCAAGAAACCGCCTCTACAGAGACGCCGAACCAAGAAACTGCGACAGCGCCGATAGAAGAGGACTTTGAAACAGAACAAGAAATCCAAGAAACTGAACAGGAAGAAAACCTGGAGTCAGGGTACGAAGATGCAGATGAGACTGCTGAGCTTGTTGAGTTTCTTAGCGAATACCTAGAAGACGACAAAGAAAACCAGGTGACGAAAGAAGATAAAGTTGAAATGCTGACTCGTCTTCTGACAGAAGATGCCGAGCTCAGTGAGTTTTTGATGGATATATATACCGGCCCGTATAGTGAGCAAGAGCAAACCGAGCTCATCGTATCATTCTTTGAAACCGAACGTGACCTCGACAGCGACATCGAAGGTTTAGACATTACCCTCCCCCCTAGAAAAGATTCTGTGACGAAACAAAAGTTAGTCTTCAGCCGTACTGTCTCAGATAAATTATCAGCCACTATAGCTACTACATAAATATGGACACCGCACCTATACAAAACACAGATGTCGACGTTGCTCTTGCCGAACTACTCCTGGCTACTGAGGAAATCAATCGCCACATCGACGTAACCAACCAGCACGCGAGTGAAACATTCCTCCACGTTGCGCATCGCGTCGACTCCACTGTAGCAGAAGTAGATACACTCTACGCTGACATAGACCAAGCTGAGACTCAAGCTGAAGAAGAATTAGATAGACTTATCTTGGAAGAAGTTAAATCTAACACTGAAGATACAGACGAATAATACTAGGCAACAAGAAAAGCCGCACTCCTTGGAGTGCGGCTTTTCTTGTTGCTTATAGACCAAGCAGTTCTTTGAGCTTTGGTTCGTCGAAACCAATAATGACATCGTCTCCAATACGAATAACTGGCACTCCCATTTGACCAGTCATGTCGATCATTTCGGTGCGCTTTTCTAAGTCAGCTGCCACGTCATGTTCGGTGAATGAAACATTATTCTCTTTAAAGAAATCTTTTGCAGCGTGGCAGAAGTGACACACTGGCGTACTGTAAATGGTTACCACGGTGAAATACATTAAATGTTAACTGGAATAGTATATCAAACTACCGCCAAAACATATACCAAGGGTCATCTTCCCCCACCTTCTTAGTCAGTGCTGATGTACTTGATTCGTTGTTCTTGGGATCGACAATCACCACGACCTTCTCTCCCGGGAGGGCTACATCAAATTGGCGCCGCATTTCAGCCTCAATACCACGTTCATCTGAAAGATATTTAACTTGTTTTTCTAGAGTTTCTTTCTGTTCTTTCAGATGTGCCACCTCTTTCTCCGCATCCACCCGCCGCACCTGAACCAACTCTGCCTTTTCGTATCGAGTATAAGCTCCCCAACACATCAAAAGAGCCAGGATGAGCAAAACAACCCTAGTAATCGGCATAGTCAAAAATGACTTTATTTTTCTGCGTTGGTAGAAGTCGAACACTGTTGTTTGAGAAAATGAGCGGAGCGACTATTTCGAAAATATTCAGGTGCTTAGCTTATTTCGATCCCAAGGGAGAAATAAGGTGCAGCGAGCTGAAAAGATAGCCAAATGCTCACTCCAAGTATACTACCTTCCCTCTTCAAATAATCCCGTAATTCAGGTAGAATATCGGACATGAGTTTACTTTTTGATAAACGTACCCAAAAAGCCATTAAATGGATTTGGGGCGGAATTGCCCTCCTTATCACCATAAGTATGGTCTTCGCCTATTCTGGAGGCTTAAGTGGCCTCCTGGCGGCTTTTACTGGGAACTAGGAACGATTAAAGCACCTGGCAGGGTGCTTTTCTAATTTTACGCTTCCTGAGAATGGTGTTTCTTTCCAGCTCGCTGCAGTTGGATTCTCCCCTAGGAAGGGGTCGAAATTGCTGGAGCTTGAGTAGACAAAGTTCAGGGGTAGTTCGAGCGCCTTTCCAGCTCGCTGCAGCCTGTTTCTCCCTTGGAGGTCGAAATATGCTAAGCGCCTGGATAAATTCGCAATATGCCGTTCCGGCATTTGCTCATTAATCACTTTTCATCATTTTCATGAAAATGTCTTGGGAGATGTGGACTTTGCCTCGTTCTAGGGCTTTGGCTTTTCCTTTCTTTTGTTTGTCGCGGAGTTTCATCTTTCGGGTAATGTCTCCACCGTAGAGGTGCGCTGTCACATCTTTTCCGACGGCAGTTTTCTTTCTGGTGGCAGTAATATTCCCAGCCACCTTGGCCTGAATCTTCATCACAAACTGTTGACGAGGGAGTGACTCATAGAGCTTCTCAACAATTGCCTTCGCCTCAATCTCAGCTCGCATCAAACCAACCACACGAGAAAAAGCTGGTACGATTTCTTCTGCCACAAGTATTTCTAACTTCGTCACTGTCGCGGGACGCATTTCGGCAATTTCGTACGACAATGACGCGTAGCCACTGGAGGCGTTTTTTAATTTATCAAAGAAACCACGCATGAGTTCGCGCAGTGGCATTTCTATTGCCAAAAGAGTCCGTCCGTCACCGAAGAGTTCTGTGTCAATCACACTGGCTTCGTGTTCATAAAGTAAGGTCAGAACATTTCCCATGTAGTCTCCGGGAAGAATAACCTGTCCCAGTACCCACGGTTCACGGACAGTTACCTTATCTCCGTGTTCTGGGAAACGGTTGGCGGCGTAGATATTCTCCACTCGCCCATCAGGCCAGGTCACTTCGTAAGAAATTGAAGGCGCGGTAATAATGATATCAATATCAAACTCCCGTCTCAGACGTTCGGTAATAATCTCCATATGAAGCATTCCAAGGAAGCCACAACGGAAGCCACGACCAAGGACACCGGAAGATTCTTCTTCAAACGATAATGAGGAATCGGAAAGACGAAGTCTGTCGAGAGATTGCCTGAGCTGACTGAATTCGTCTTGATTCTCCGGAAAGAGCGACG
>JAYVWI010000059.1:0-10974 GCA_043786195.1 Minisyncoccota bacterium | reverse complement strand
AAAATTTCAGCCATGAAGATGATTGTACCGACCGAAGCGCAGCTCCTTACGCACTACAACAAAGACGACGCCTGGTACCAGCGGAAGGGCGAGGGAATTGTTGCTGAGCTCACTGCACAGGGTACGGAAATCACCAAAGAGCCAGCCGAGTACGGCAAGGATATTATCCGTACTATTGTGCGCTATATGACCGCAGCACCAGTGGTCGCTATGATTATCGAAGGTAACAAAGCAGTGTCAGTGGTGACTAAGATTGTCGGTACGACGGAACCAGCTACGTCTGATGTGGGAACTATCCGTGGTGACTACACTGTCGACTCATACTACCACTCGACTCTAGAAAACCGCGCAGTACGAAACCTCGTGCACCAGTCAGAATCACCAGAAGAAGCCGAACGAGAAATCGTCATCTGGTTCAAGGAAGAAGAAATCATGAACTACGTCACAGCCCAAGAGCGCATCCTGTACGATGTAAACTTCGACGGAGTGAACGAATAATCAGACGTCAAATAAAAGACCAGGAACCTTTGGTTCCTGGTCTTTTATAAACATTATATCCGTATTACTCTACGCGCTGCTTGTTCCTAGGGAGAGTGCCGTGAATCCGCAAAAAAACGAAAAAATAGCCCTTATCACCCTCAACACCCGTGATCGAGTGTGGGTGGTAAAAGGCGAGGTTGTCATTGTCGTCGAAGACGTCGTCGTGATCGACAATGCTAAGGTGCGCCTTACCGCCACCGTCCACGGCCGGCAGTTCTATTGCGAGCGACCATTCAACCCCAGCACTCTCGACGAGCTTCGGGCTTCAGTGTGGAGAGCGGTCGTTTCAGCGCGTTCTGCTCCCTGCCCGCACCATCTTTTCGTCGAAGCTGTAACGGCATTCAATGTCAATCGTGCGATCGGCAAGAAGTCGGGCGGGCTCGTATGCAACAGGTCGCTTCAGACCCGTACCGCTGTGGTACCACACGCTCACAACAGCTACTGTCCCACTCACGATCGGGCGTACTACTGGGGAGAGCGTTGCCCGAAATACCCACCAACTGTTATACCTACCAGACGTGAAATGCAGGCGGCCTAATTACCACTCAATCCGTAAGAACCTCAAGGTTATTACGGAGTGGGTGGTTTCTTTTTATACACAGTGCCAGTTTTAAAATTAAGAGTATAATTACAAATGGAATCACATTACGTATGTTCCAGAATACAAAATATCCGGGCTACCTGCAGTCGCGAGGAGTAAAGAGAACCCAACTAGGGATTTCTGACACGAATCGGAAAGGGTGCCCACCTGATTTAAACGTCAGGGGCATGCGTCTGTGATTCCCATAGAAAGAGCGTCTTTAAAGAGGCGCTTTTTCTTTTGCGTCTTGTAAAGTCAACTATACATGCTATACTCTAGGGATGAAATTTCGGACTAAGCTTATTGTTCTGTTTGGACTGCTTACTTTGGCCGGGGTTGCTTATTATGGGTTGTCGCCGTTATGGCGCACTTCGTCTTTGGAAGAAGCTGTTCCGTTGAGTGCGAAGACACTGGTCGCGCCAAGGTCGGTTGTTGCGACGAGTGGACATCCAGCCTCGGGCACGGTTTCAATCTTACGAGCTGGAAATGTTGACACGCTTCGCTTTGAAAACTTCAAAACTATCAACGGGCCAGATCTCCGGGTGTATCTAAGTACAGACCTTAAGGCAACCGACTTTGTCGATCTGGGTGAACTGAAGGCTACAGAAGGTAACGTAAACTACGCTATTCCGTCAGGAACTGATTTAAGAAAGTACCACTATGTGCTTGTGTGGTGTCAAGATTTTAGTGTACTCTTTAATTCAACAGACATCCAGCAATAAATTTATGAGTGAAACTATTATCAAAAACTGCGTAAATGAACACCGTACCAAAGCCGGCCTGACTCAGGAGGCGCTGGCTGAAAAGGTAGGTGTGACGCGTCAGACTATTATTGCGGTAGAGAAAGGGAATTATACCCCTTCGGTTTTGTTGGCCCTCAAATTAGCCGACGTCTTTCGTGTTAATGTTGAATCATTATTTAGTATTGCTTATGAATAAAACCTACCTGCACGTTGCCGTTGCCTTACTCCTCACTTTTTTCTTAGCAGTGCTGGCTGATTTGGTGCCGTTTTGGATGCCGATGATGGGACAGATGACAGCCCTTCTTATTGTGGTGTTGCTACTTATCACTTGGGCCGGTTTTGTGATGCAGGAGACGACTCATGACGAGCGAGAGGTGCTGCTCAAGATGAAGTCTGGTCGGGTCGCGTATCTCTCTGGTCTCGGGATGCTCATGCTGGCGCTCATCGTGCAGGGCTTCGCGCACACGATTGATCCCTGGATTGCCGGTGCTCTGGCGGTGATGGTAGTCTCGAAGCTCCTCACGAGACTTTATTTGGAATAATCCTCAGACCTGGATGTAAAGACTACTTTACATATTATGTAAAGTCCTCTATACTTCTGGTATAGAGGACTTTAGTATAAATAATTCAAAATTAGACGTATGAACACAAAAGTTATTGTTGGAGTAGTCGCCTTGCTCGTTGTTGCAGCGGGTGCCTATGGATATTCAAGTAACAAGAAGGAGGCGATGATGATGGAACAAAAAGCCGGTGAAGAAAAAATGATGATGGAAAAGAAGGCGATGGAAGAAAAGACTATGATGGAGCAAAAGAAAATGGATGAAGAAAAAGCGATGCAAAATAAAGACGGAGCTATGATGGAAAAGAAAGACGGAGCGATGATGAGTAAGGGAAGTTATGAAGCGTACAGTCCAGAAAAGTTGTCTTGGGCTGATCAAGGCAAAGTAGTCCTTTTCTTTAAGGCGTCCTGGTGTCCTACTTGTAAGGCACTCGATGGTGATATCAAGTCTCACTTAGCAAGTATTCCAGAAGGGATTTACATTCTTGAAGTAGACTATGACAACTCCGCTGAACTTAAGAAGAAGTACGGAGTAACAACTCAACACACATTGGTGCAAGTAGATGCTAAGGGCAACCTAATCAATAAGTGGAGTGGCGGTAATACTCTTGAGACTGTAGTAAAAAACATTAAGTAAATATGACTTTCTTCGCGATAGCTTTTATAGCGGGCGTACTGACGGTGCTAGCACCGTGCATTCTTCCTCTGTTACCTGTCGTGATTGGATCATCCGCGTCTGGCCGAAGTAAGGCGACCCCGTATATCGTGGTCGCCTCACTCGGGGCGTCGATTATTCTCTTCACATTTTTGTTAAAAGCTTCAACGGCTTTTATCTCCATTCCTCAGTCTTTCTGGACCTACCTATCGGGTGGGATTCTAGCATTCTTTGGAGTGACGCTACTTTTTCCAAAAGTCTGGGAAAGTATCCCCGGTCTTTCCAAAGCTACAATTCGGTCTAATAAACTCCTTGGCTCAGGACATCAGAAGAAAAGCGTTTGGGGAGATGTGATAATCGGTGCTGCTCTTGGTCCAGTGTTCTCGACTTGTTCCCCGACGTACTTCGTCATCTTGGCGTCAGTACTGCCAGCCAGCTTTGCGCTGGGATCACTGTATCTATTGGCGTATGTAGCCGGACTTTCTCTGGTGCTACTACTGATTGCACTTTTAGGCGAGCGCTTTGCAAGTAAGTTGAGTGGATTTTCGAACCCGAAGGGATGGTTAAAGCGATTGCTCGGAGTACTGTTTCTTGTTCTGGGCATTATGATTATGACTGGTCTTGATAAGAAGCTTGAAACCAAGATTGTCGGCAGCGGCTATTTTGACGTTACTAAGGTCGAGCAAAAATTATTGGAACGAACACAATAAGGCTATGAAAATCGAGTACATCATTGGGGCGATATTGCTGATATTGGTAGGGGCTGGAGGCCTTGTTATCTTTCGGTCTGCACCAAAAGATTCTCCGCTCACAATTGCGGTTGGTTCATCAGGAGAAAAGGCTGGGGTTCCGTATGTGGAAATTGCTAATCCGGCTGGTTTTGTGAACACTGATGACAAACCAATTAAGATTGCTGACTACGTGGGTAAGAAAGTGATTCTTCTCGACATTCTCACATATTCCTGTATCAACTGCCAACGTACCTTCCCGTATCTCAATGCCTGGTATGACAAATATAAAGACGATGGACTAATTGTCATCGGGATTCACACGCCAGAGTTTGCCTTTGAAAAGGACAAGGGAAATGTCGAGGCTGCTTTGAAGGGCTTCGGGATTAAGTTTCCAGTTGTGCTCGATAATGACTATGGCACTTGGAATGCCTTAGGAGAACATTACTGGCCTCATAAGTACCTGATTGATATCCATGGCAATATTGTCTATGACCACGCCGGCGAGGGTAACTACGCCGAGACGGAGACTAAGATTCAGGAGTTGTTGAAGGAACGTGCGACGGTACTGAGTAGTGGTGAGCAGATTGGTGGAAACTTAGCCGCCAGTGGTATAAAAGAAACAGAGATTGATACTAAGAGCCCTGAGACGTACATTGGTTCAGCGCGTAACGAGCGTCTAGCAAACGGAAAGCCCGGCCTGGAAGGTGAGCAGAACTTCATCATGCTGACCACTATAAAAACCAACTCACTGTATCTAGGCGGAATGTGGAAACTATTTCCCGAGTATGCGGAAGCAAAAGACGCTGCTACCGTGTCCTATCGATATAATGCCAAAGAGGTGTATATCGTAGCGGAGTCATCCGAGGGAGGGACTATCGAGGTCTGGCAAGACGGTCAGCGGGCGGAGGTCGCTGCCGGTGCTGACGCGCCCGCCGGCCTCGCCCCCATCAAAGCTAGTCGTCTCTACAAACTCATAAAAAACCCAGAGCCAGGCGAACATACTCTAGAACTCAAGGTGAGCCCTGGTGTAAAACTCTTCGCTTTTACCTTTGGGTAAGACTACAAGAATAAATGAAAAGGCCACCTCAAGAGGTGGCCTTTTCATTATTGGCGGGGGTGCTAGTATTGGTACATGCCACAAGCTATCGTCTGGATATTCTTGTTAACTTCGAGCCTCTTTGCAGCGGTGCATAATTTTGCTGTGACAACCTCACTCTATTGGTATTACTGGTGGTTTGATGTCGTAATGCATTTCTGGGGAGGGATTTTAGTGGTGGTCGGTGTCTATGCACTTTGTTCACTCAAACACGTACCACTCAAACCAACCTCATTGATTATCTTTACTACACTTGCCATCGCGATGGGTTCTTGGGAAATTTTTGAATGGAGAGTCGGTCTCTCGGAACCGCAGTATCATCTGTTTGACACCATTAAGGATCTGTTGGTCGGACTGACCGGGGGATTAGTCGGTTATTTTGCTGCGCTTCGGCTTAGAATGTAAGGATGAGTTCAACAATAGGATTTTATGGGGGGGTCGGGTCAGTGACCGGCGCCAATTTTATGCTCGACACGGGCAAGGCGGCAATCTTGGTTGATTGTGGTCTGGAGCAAGGAAATGATTTTGCTTCCGAACACAATTCCGCAGCATTTATTTATAACCCTGCCGAAGTAGACATTCTTTTAGTGACTCACGCCCACGCTGATCATATTGGAAGAATCCCGAAGCTCATTCGAGATGGCTTTAGCGGAGTAATTTATTCAACCCAGCCGACAAGAGACCTGGCTCGGTTGATGTTTGCTGACGCTCTGAAGATTATGGAGATGGAAGCGCAGCGCGACCAACGCGAAGCACTCTATAGTCAGGTAGATATTGAAGCCGCTCTCGCGCTCTGGAAAGTAGAGCCGTACGCTAAGGCCTTCTCACTGCCGGACGGTATTACAGCAACCTTCACTGATGCCGGTCACATTCTTGGCTCTGCGATGGTCAATCTTGAACGTGATGGAAAGAAGATTGTATTTAGCGGCGATATTGGTAATGTGCCTCAGCCGCTCGTAGGCGCCCCAGTGATTCCGCATGACTACGACTACCTGGTGATGGAGAGTGTGTACGGTGACCGTACCCATGAAGAAGTACATGAACGTACCGCACTCCTCAAGGGCTATATCGAAGAGACGATTCGCACCAAAGGTACGCTTATTATCCCTGCTTTCTCACTTGAGCGTACGCAAGGCATGCTCCTTGAAATCAACAATCTCATTGAGTCAAAACAAATCGCCCCGATTAAAACCTTCTTGGATTCGCCGCTGGCTATTAAGGTAACCGAAGTCTACCGTCGCTCAACGCCATTCCTAAAGCTCGAAGTCCAAAAACAAATCGAGGAGGGAGATGACATCTATGAATTCGACGGCCTCTCCTTCACCGAGACAATGAAAGAATCATCCCAAATCGCTCGCGTCGATGGTCCTAAGATTATCATCGCCGGCTCTGGTATGAGTCATGGTGGCCGCATCCGCGCCCATGAGAAAGAATATCTAGGGGATACCAACTGCATCGTGCTCTTAGTGGGCTATCAGACAGTCGGCAGTATCGGCCGTTTGCTTCAAGACGGCGCCAAGCAGGTCTTTATCGATAGGGTGAAGGTAAAGGTCAAAGCCAAGATAGCGACCATCCGTGGCTACTCCGGCCACGCCGACCGTGACCAGCTCACTGAGCTCGTCGAAGGCGGTCTTTCACCCAAAACCAAACAAATCTTCGTCACCATGGGAGAAGAACGCTCATCCCTCTTCCTCACTCAACGCCTAAGAGATTACCTTGGCGCCCCCGCGATTGCACCAGAGGCTAATGCAGAAATCGAAATCGACTTCTAGCTGAAACCTTAAATATCAAGTCCTTTAACAGGTGCGATTTATCCCTATAGTTATTCGACTTCTATTCACATATTCGTGTGCATAACAATTTAAGGCTCATTAAATATTTAGTTTGATTTACGATAGTTTAAGTGTGAAAAGATATGTGGCGGTCAAAATAGGCTGAAAATTATAAACATTTATAGGGTGGGAAGGAACTAAGATAAAAATCTATTTACATCTGATGAAAATGATTCATAAATAAATTTTTCTCTTGCGAAGTTTTTTGAAGAGAATATAATGTTTCTATGTATGAGGGACTTGTCTCTCATACGTTGGTAGGGGAACCTTCGGGAAAACCTACTGTGTTACACCCACTCAAAGTTTACTGCTTGGTAAACGAACTACGGGAAACAAATCTAATGTAAGGACTCGTTCCATGCAAAAGACAAACTCAGAGTGCAGATCACTAGTAATAGATAGCATTAAAGCAAGCAAACTAAATGCTACAAAGTCTACCACTAGCCAAAGAGTAACGCTGAAACTAAAAAAGCCACCGCGAGGTGGCTTTTTTAGTCATACGTTGTGTGTTACTCAAACAGTATACCGCGACCCTCTAACTCTTTTTATACTAAGTGGGGAATACTAAAACTGCCTGGCAAAGCCAGGCAGTTTTTACATCGAGGTTACTTAGTTGCTTCAACGACTCGGTTGAATGCTTCGGGGTTTTCTACTGCGAGAGTAGAGAGAATCTTTCGGTCGAGAGTAATGCCCTTATCCTTGAGTGTCTTGATGAATCGACTGTACTTGAGGCCGTGAGCCATAAGTGCAGCGTTGATACGGACAGTCCAGAGGCGACGGAAGTCAGCCTTCTTGTCCTTGCGGTGAGCGAATGCATAAGTGTATGCATGATTCATCGCTTCGCGAGCAGCTCGCTTCTTCTTTGAACGAGCGATGCGGTATCCCTTTACTTCGTCGAGCATGTTGCGTCGACGCTTTTGGGCCATGAGGCCTCCTTTTACGCGTGCCATATAGGTTCGTTAGATTATTGATAATTAAGCGCCAGTTCCAGGAAGGAAACGTCGAGTAATCTTCTTACTAAGGTTAAGAAGTTGTGTTCGCTTGCGGCGAAGTCGTTGTTGGCCAGTTTGGCGGGCATTAAAGTGGTTTTGACCTGGCTTGCGCGCGACGAGCTTGCCGTTCTTGGTCACTTTAATACGCTTGGTAAATGATTTATTTGTTTTCATACTGAAGGGTTTTTTGATCGGGCATTGCCAAGAGAAGTGGCAAAGGTGGCAGAAATATACCTTATTTACCTACAATAATCAAGCGTTTGGCCTGTCTAGGTAGTGAAGTCCCAGTAGTGTTTTGTGAGACATTGCGCAGAAACAGAAAATCCCAAGGGGAACCCTCGGGATTTTCTGTTTCGAGCATAGTGGCGTTTTCCGTGGGGGAAAATGAACACGTGTCGAGCGGAGCACTGCTAGGACTTCTCTACTGGGTCACCACCTTTCTAAATAAGGCCGGATTCAAGCAAGTCGTCCAGGGACTTCTTTTTTGAGGTCTTTTTGTCGGTGTCTTCTACCTTGATTTTTTCTACTTTTGTCTCTTCGGGGAGGATTTTTACCGGCTTATGTGCCTTGGCACCCGGGACTCTCTCGAGAGTGGTGGTCCAGCCTTTGGGACTCTTTTTCATAGGTTCGGCAATTTTGTAGTCGAGAGGGATGATCTTGAGGAAGCGCTCGAGCCGTTCCTTGAGGAATTCTGGCTCCATGTACTTATAGCGTCCCCAGAGGAAGAGGTCCACTTTGACACGGTGGCCTTCCTCGAGCCACTCAGCGGCGCGCTTGGCCTTGAGCTGCTGGTCGTGTTCGCCAGTTCCTATCTTCACCTGGACGCTCTTAGTCTCGGTGCTGTGGCTCTTGGCCTTTACCTCACGTGCCTTGCGGCCAGTCTCGTAACGGTACTTCCCGTAGTCCATGATCTTGGCTACTGGAGGCTTGGCATTTGGGGAGATCTCGATGAGGTCGAGCTTTCGTTCTTCTGCGGCCTTGATTGCATCTGCGAGAGAAAGGGTACCAAGATTTTCACCATCGGCGGTGACCACCCGGAGTTCGGCTGACTTAATGGCAGCATTAATCCGAGTACGAGTATCTTTTTGTTGGTTTCCTTGGTATGGGGGTCGCAAATTAGTGTGGGCTTAAAAAATAAATAATGGCGGATTTATACAATCGTGCCAGAGATGCTCAAAATGTACCATATAAGCACTATTTTGCAATAGATTTTCCTCGTGTGGCGAAGGAAGGGAGCGACTGCGGTCGCTCCCTTCCACCTTGACTCCCACCAATTTTATGTTATTTTATTGGAAGTCACAGTTTTTGAAGGGACACCACATGCCGATTGCAATTGATATCGCCTTCCAGTTACCCAAAACTCTCAAAGAAAGCCTGGAGAAGAGAATTCGCCAGGTGCTCTGCGAGGCGCCGCCCAAGCTTCTCTTCGTCCAGGTCCGGATTATCGAGCAGCCAGCCGTCGGCCAAGTTGTTGTCGGCGACGTGTACCGGATTACTCTTTGCGGTGCGGGTGCGCTCCCGCTTGAGGACGAGCGGGAATTCCTCCTCTACCGCGTACAAGCGGACGGTTTGTTCTTGATCGGGTACATCGCCAAATAATAATCCCGCCTCACCAAGCGCCCGGTCTTCCAGGGTGCTTTTTTATTATTCTCGAGGCACGGCTTCAGGAAGAGAAAATAAAATCGGCGTGCCCTGAGGGTCGCGCCGTTTCATCACATATATCATTGCAATCTTTCACCTGTCTTTTGCGAGTAGAGTCTGTAGCCCAGGTTGGCGATGTCTTCTATGAAAGCCTCGAAGACCTCGTCGTTTTCCTTGAAAATCGCCGGTGTCGGTATGCTGTAGAATATGCCATGCTCGTCTTTGGCTCCAAACATCGCTCGCTGTTCGCCGTCCTGTTCATAGAGGATAAGGCTATATGTTACCGGCGGGTTGCCGATGGTAATCGGCAACTCGTCTCCAACAACTGTAACCATAACGTCCTCCCAAGTCAGTGAGTGTGTGCGTCCGTCTCAAATCCTAAACCAAATCACCAAGCTGTCAAACAAAACCGGCACCCTTAGCGGCGCCGGTTTTGTTTGTTGTGCTTATTTTACTCCAGCCAGTTCTCGTAGAGAGGCGCGGTAGGAGAGGGCGACGAAGACGAGGCCGATGAGACCAGTGATGACTTCGGGAATATGAACTACGAGCCCCGCCAGCATCGCAGCTGCAAGTCCAAGAATCGCCCAGTGAGCACCGTGTTCGAGGTAGACAAGTTTGGTTAGAGTTTTTTGTTCTACAAAGTAGAGGGTGAGACTTCGGACAAAGTAGGCGCCGATACCAAGACCAACGACGATGGTAAGAAGGTCGGTGGTGAGTGCAAAGGCACCGATTACACCGTCGAGTGAAAAAGCTGAGTCGAGCACATTTAGGTAGATGAATAGTGATAATCCGCTCTTGGCGACATCGTCACTTTCAATCGAGAGCGAGCCAGCAAGACCCTCCATTAAGACGAATAGGATGAGACCGACAATGCCTGCAACTAGTATTGATGCTTGGTCAAAGTGAGTGACAAACGAAAGGGTAGTGATGAGTATAAGTGCGAGTGCAATCTCGATTGCTTCAATGCGACCCCACTTTACAAGGTGCCGCTCAACAGATTCAATCCAGTGAATGTCTTTAGCTTTATTGAAGAAGTACTTTAGAGAGACCATGAGAAGAAAGACTCCACCAAAAGCAGCGATGGATCCATGGACTTCTTCGAGTAGGCGACCGTATTCAGCTGGGTCAGTAAACGCGAGTTCGGTAATCATCCATGGCGACGTCCAGACGGCGACACTGACTATAAGAATAGGGAGGACAAACCGAGTGCCGAAGACGGCAATCGCAATACCCCAGGTCAAAAAGCGCCTCTGCCATTTTGGCGTCATGCGCTCGAGTACTTTTGCATTTACCACTGCGTTATCAAAAGAAAGGGTAACTTCAAGAATTGAAAGAATAAGTACTAGGAAAAACGCGTTGATGCCGGTGTAGTACCAGACTGCCGACAAGGCAATGATTGAGACAATAATCGGTCGGGCAAAGAATCTTGCGAGTGGATGTTTCATACCTAGATAGTATAGCAAGGATAAAGTGGGTGCCACTTTGGTCTAGCTGTTAACAAATGACACTATATCATCCTCTATTTATTCGTCAGTGCAGGTGGTACAATCTTGATAGCATGTCGCAAGATGATGAGACATTTGGTGTGGTAGAAAAACCGAAGCG
>JAYVWI010000058.1:0-8519 GCA_043786195.1 Minisyncoccota bacterium | reverse complement strand
CCGAAAGATTGCTCGTGTTCGTCTCTCAAATGGTCAGGAAATTACTGCTTACATCCCTGGTATTAAGCACAATCTCCAAGAGCACTCAGTAGTGCTCGTCCGTGGAGGTCGTGTGAAAGACATCGGTGTAAACTACACAATTGTCCGAGGTAAGTACGACGCTACTGGCGTTTCTGACCGACGACGAGGCCGTTCTCGATATGGAGCAAAGCGGCCAAAGGCCGCAAAGTAGAGGTCATCGTGGGGTAGCGACCTCACAAACAACTTAATAGTTTATATTCGCTACAGATTATAGGATGCGATTCGAGCCGCAAGGTAAGGAATCAAACTATGCGAAGAATGAAAAAAATGACTTGTCATATTTCTCATTCGCATTAATTAACAAATATATGCGACGACCAATCAAAAATCGACCAGTAGTATCACCTGATGTGATCTACGGTTCAGTCGAGGTTGAACGACTCATCAACTACATCATGCTTCGCGGTCAAAAAGAAACTGCTCGCAAGATTGTATACGCAGCGTTCGAAGTAATGAAGGAGCACAAGGACGGCGGCGATCCACTTGAAGTGTTCAACACAGCAGTGCGCAACGCCGGACCGCTCATGGAAGTACGTTCACGTCGCGTCGGTGGTGCAAACTACCAGGTCCCACGTGAAGTTCGCCCAGAGCGCCGAACTGCTCTCGCTCTCCGATGGATTATCAACGGAGCCCGCAAGCAAAAGGGTGTCCCAATGCACAAGGCTTTGGCCAACGAGCTCATCCTTGCAAAGAAGGAAGAAGGAAATGCTGTGAAGAAGAAGGAGGATACGCATAAGATGGCAGAGGCCAACCGAGCGTTCGCCCACTTCGCCTGGTAAATCCCATTTTGGACGAACTACTTCGTTACGTTCACGAAAAACCCGCTCCCTGGACTTCATGTCCCGGTCGCGGGTTTTTTCGTTCCGTGCCTCGTATTTCATTCCAAAATGAAATTTCCCTAAAAGCAATTGCGAATATATATTAAGAGAGCATAATCAATTTATGTCAGAAAGGATAACTGGGAAAATGCTAATTGCTTTCGCAATAGGTTTTGTTTTTTCAATTATCACTACAGCTAGATTTCTTTTCGAGTTAAAACCAGAGTTAACTCTAGGTATCCTACAATTCTCCTCAATACTTATTGCTCTGACTACTTTTGTGTATACAAGAATGAGGGATGAAAAGTCAGAGGTCGCGAATCAGATAGCCTTTTTTAGAAAGGAAGTTATACCATTAGAAGACGATTTCTTATTAAGGCAGCGAATGCTTGGAATTGATAGACTAAAGCTTCCGTTTAAGAGTGAAACCTTCAACGAAATAGTTTCATCAGAAGATATCCTTTCTGTTGCAAAGAGTCAATTTGAGGGTTCTGAGAAAGTTTTTTCTGAAAGTAAAAAAATGTACGAGAAGCATATAAATGTTTTAAATCTTATGGAAGAATTTTCGTTGAGAGTTAAGCACTATAAAACACAAAATCACCCCGCTTTAAATTCACTCTATTCGGTATTTGTAGATGCTACCGAACACCATACAACTATATTATTTTTTGTTAGAGAAATTGATCAGGGAAGTAAGGCCTATTCCCATGTCCTGTGGCTGTACTTTCTCTGGAAAGAGAGAGTTGATACTAGCAACGCTGAACAAAGAATTAAAAATAGCGATACTTGGAAAAAAATTATTTAGAGTTAGGATATATCAACATAACTCCAGGGTTCAGTACTTTTGTGAGGATTTTATGTTACCTATATAAATTGCTATCATGAACCTATGAGAAGAAGACTCCATGTTAAATTTGACTTTCTCTGGTATGACTTTTGGGTGGGATGGTTTTATGATCAGAAAAAGAAAGTGCTGTATATTTGCCCAGTTCCGATGTTTGTCATAAAAGTTTGGAAAGAGTAAAAAGGTCGGTCTATGGTGCATCGGCCTTTTAAAAACCTCACCTGGGAGAATCCTAGGTGAACATTTGCAACTTTTAAGAAAAATCTATAGAGTAGGCGTAGATAGAGATGGGGGTGTGTGATGCTGAAGTTATTTCGTTGGCTTTATGGGCTGGTCTGTTTCGATAGGCTGCGGTGGCCGGGGCGGCCGATGGTCTTGCAGAGGGAAGAGATTCCCTCTGCAAAGGCGTGTCGGTATCGTTTGGCGCTTTACGACTTGGCGAATATCTTTTCCGCGCAACTTCAAGAGGAGGTGCAGTTCACCTTCGACGAGCAGAGCATGCACGGTCATCTGTACCATGCCGGAGGGTCAATCGCGCGCATTTCCTTCATTCCGCGGCCGGGCGCTCGCGACAAGGTCAACGTTATTGTGCGAACCAATCTGGAAAACAGCCTCGGCATTTGGTTTCAGGCCGTCTTTATCGGCTTAAACATCAAATTCGCCCATTTGGGAGAGAAGGCAACGCTTCCCCGATAATAGCCGCACGAACCCTTCAGTTCGCGCGGTATTTTTATTTGGATATAATGAAGATATGGAAAAATTACCAGTCTCTAACGCTAGTCAATGGGAAGCGTTGTCTGAAATGTATGGACAAAATGTCTTAAGTCAAAAATATATATTGTGGCCGAGGGTGCACGAAGCGTTGCGAGTCGGTGAGGGCGATGTTGTTTTGGATGTGGGGTCTGGAGATGGAAGTTATAGTAAGAGTTTTTATGAGACAGGTGCCAGTGTTGTGGGGATTGAGCCAGCCGGAAGTTGGGTAGAGCAGGCACGAGAAAAGTATCCAGGCCCAGAGTATATACACTCAAATATCGAAGAATTTACCGCTGAGCAAAGGTTTAATAAAATCTTGGCTAATGTTGTTGTTTGTAATTTAGAATCACAACAACAGCTGGATAAATTTTTTGAACGATGTTTTGAGTTGGCGACTGACTCGGCACAACTATTTGTTACAAACGTAGCCCCAAAATATCAGAAGGATGTAGAGAGTACTTTTCTCGTTCATGAATATCCTGAACAGATTGAAGAGGGAGTGGCGATTAAGGTTTCGCTAGGTCTGGTCGACGGTAGTACTATTGGACCTTTTGATAACTTTCATTGGAGTGCCGAGCACGTCAAAGAAACCGCCAGTTCGGCAGGCTGGAGTTTGGAAGAAGAAACTATCTTGGAAGCGGAGGGACTAGAAAACAGCCCGGAATATATTCTTTTTGTCTTTAAGAAAGGCTAGTGCTTTAGCTCAAGATTGGCAAAGATGGCACCTTTTGCGGTAGGATAGAGATATGTTTAATTCTTTGAATCGAGCTTTTGGAAGCCCGGAACGAAATGAAAGACGCGAAAAAATCTCAGGTATCAAAGAATCTTTTTCTACGCTCGAAGCGGAAGGGAGAGATGTTGAATCTTTTGATGATTGCGAATATGTCCTTACCGAGTGTGAGAAGCTCATTGCGCAGCTCGAAGAGATTGATGAACGGCACCAGCTTTTGGAATCAATTCGTACCTATATGCAAAAGTACTTGCCGGTTTATACCGATACATATAATAAAAGAAATATGGAGAAGGCAGGATTTGCTCCTAGGGAAGACTAAAAAACCGCGAACCTTTGGTTCGCGGTTTTATTTTATTGCGTCATCAGCGTGTCTCGGATGGCGTCGAGTTGTTTGAGGAGAGCCGTTTTGTCGAATTCTTTGATGGTGCCAGGTTCATAGTTGGCTATGTTTGTGGAGTGGATGAAGTAACGAACTGCGGTGCAAGGGCGGGAATAAGGGAGAGCGAAGATGTGTTCTTCGTAGAAGTTGCCAGCACCAGCGTCTGAGCTGGTGACGTAAGAATATTCCCGGTCATTAATAGTTGTGGTGGTCGCAGTGATTGGCTGACTGGCGAAGTCGCTGGCCGAACAGGTGGCGGCATCGCTGGTTGAGGCCGTCTCTACGGAAAGACCAGTATCAAGTGAAGAGAGGTTAGTGCCGGTCGCCATGGCAGCGGGAATGCGAAACTTCACACCAGCTGGAGCTACTTCATTAGGTTCACGCAGTCGATAGATGTAGGCGCTATCAATCGTCCAATCATCCGCATAGCGGATTGTATAGCCGTTGTGTCCGTCGTGGTATACATTCGGCAGATCGTCTGTGGCTGGTGCGCTCGTCACACAACCCGAGTAACTTTTCTCGTCACCCTTGTCAGTGACAAGTGCACCGTTGCCCTTTGACCAGAAAGTAAAGCCTTCGCCCTCGTTCGCATAGCGAGCACCGTCAGCGGAGATGGTTTGCTGCAGAGTAAGAGTGCGACCGTCTGAGAGAGTGAGATCGACACTACCGGGTGGTATTGGCGATGTGTCAGTGGCTGTCGAAGTTGCAGAGATAGGTTCTTCGTAAAAAGTGGCGTCGATGGTTTTTTTATTATTACAAATATACTGGACTGTACTCAGCGGGGTATGTTTTGTCGCTTCAGTTACAACTGGAGCGTTTACCGTGTGCGGACGAAGCCAGATGAATGCAAGAGCACCACAAATGACGAGGAAGATAATAGAAATGACTATTTTGTATCGCATAAGGTAAGTATATTCCTTTTATGAAATGTGCAAAGAAAAGTGCCCGCCGACGAAGTCGGTGGGCACGGAGCCTAAATTTGGTATCCCTTGAGAGTCTGGGAGTAGACTGGGTAGTTGCTGCGAACCATTTCAACGAACTTGAACAGTGTTTCAGAGATGAACGGGGCGGAAGAACGGTGATGGACGTTGAAGACCTTTCTGCCAAAATCAGAGATCTGGTAGAAAAGAGTTATGTCCATAAAGGAAAGACCACCATCGAGAACGAGGTTTGCTTCACGCACAATCTCCGCCAGTCCGGTTTGAACGATACGTTTGCCGCCCTTACCCCAGACTTCGTCTATGGCGGGGTGTTCGAGTGCGTGTAGTATTTCATTACGAAAAGCGCGTGCGCCGTGGAAGAAGTCTTCTTCTTTTCGCGTGAAGGTATTGGTCTTGAGGCGTTCGAGTTTTTCTTGGACTTCCTCGAACCATTGGCGGATTTGTGCTCGGTCTGCACCGTGTCTGCCCGCCGCAGAATCAAAAATTTCTTCAAATATTTGTTCGAGGGTCTTCTTTTCGATTTTAGTGGGCATGCCAATCTCCATAATTGCTTCCGCGAGTATAATGTCACAGGTATCGGACAAGTCAACTGGTAACAAAAACCCTCTCGAAATCAATCAAAGAGGGTCGGGGGAAGAACAGGATGGTCAGCGGCGACCGACGAAGAAACGGATGGTCAGCTCGCCCGAATAATCGAACGCTGCGCCGAGACCCGAGACGAAAGCATTGAGCTGGGTCTTGTCGGCGAACGTAATCATCACGCAGCTGTTCGTGGCAACAACGTCCACACCGGTAGCAGAGACGGAGCCGAGGCGGACAGAGACGCCTTCGGGACGGATGATGGAAAGAGCTTCAGAAGCCATGTGTAATCCTCGATTAGGTTGGTTGCTGGAACATATTTTTAACACATATAAAATCAAAGTCAAGGATTTAGATTATGGCGCATCAAGAAACAAAACGTTGGCGAGCGCAAGCTCGCCAACGTTTTATTTGCGATAAAATGATTCTTATTACCTAAGTGAATAGTATGGAACGATTTTCAGCGGAAGGGCAGGTACATCGTGAGTCAATTAGTGACGCAGCGCTTGAGCGCCTACGAGGAAAATTCGACGAAGCGATTTCACATGAGACTGCTTTGGAGCGTGCGACCGCACTTGAGATTATTATTGCTGACTGCGCCGTGCCACTTGAAGCGTTGGACTCTGGGGCAGAACTCAGTCCAGAGTACAGCGGCTTTCTTCAGGCGCTCACAAAAATGCATATGCTCGAATCCGCACACGCAAGACTTGAACGTATTTTTCAGCCGGTTTGATAGGTATGCACTACACGCTTATTGGAATGTCAGGTGCTGGAAAGAGTTTTCTGGGAAGGCAATTGGCGCAAAAACTTAGCTACGATTTTTTCGATGTTGATACTGCCATGGAAGCACGTTATGGAAAAACACTATCAAATATACTCGAAGAGCTCGGCGATGAAGGTTTTCTCAATGTGCAAACAGCGTTGATTAAAGAAGCAGCGTTTATTGAACCGCACATTATTTCCACCGGCGGTAGTATCGTGTACACACCGTTAGCACTTGAGTATTTAAAAAGTATTTCTAAGATAATTTTTCTTGATGCGCCGCTTGAAACTATTAAGTCGCGAATTGACGAGAGTAGTCGTGGAATTGTCGGATTGGGGAGTAAGTCATTTGAGGAGTTGTTTGAAGAACGACGTCCACTGTATCAAGAGTGGGCAGACGTCACTGTATCTGATGGCGCTACACCTCGAGACATTGTTGAGCAGCTTTTGGCGCTCTAATTCTGATATACTTTAGGTATATGAGTAACAAAATCCTTTACATCGTTATTGGAGTCGCTGTCTTTATCGGTATCGTTTCGACTTTGATCGGAACATTTAGTCAGGGCACACTAGCCCCTGTCGCATCTTCTACTCCCGAAGCAGTATTGTGTACCGCTGACGCGATGTTGTGTCCAGATGGTTCATATGTCGGACGGACGGGGCCAAAGTGTGAATTTGTCTGTCCGCCAGCACCGGAAGTTCCGGCTGACATAAAAGCTCAAATCGATGCTAAAGCAGACCTTATTAAAGTTGTTAACCCAGCACCAATGAGTGTGGTGCAGAGTCCGCTTGAGATTTCGGGGCAAGCTCGGGGCAATTGGTTTTTTGAGGCAAGTGCACCGGTAACTCTCGTTGACTGGGATGGTAAGGTTCTTGCACAAGGAACCATCAAGGCGCAAGGTGACTGGATGACTACCGAGTTTGTACCATTTACCGCCGAGCTCACCTTCACTTCACCTTACAAAGCCGGTGATCAAGACACTATGAAGCGAGGCGCTCTTATTTTCAAAAAGGATAATCCTTCTGGTGAAACCAAAAACGATGACTCGCTAGAAATCCCAATTCAATTTTCTAAGTAACGTCGACAAAACGTCACCGCTCTGCAGAGCGGTGACGTTTTCTTATTGCTCAAAATAGTGTAAGGTACATGCCTATGTCACGCGCCGAAGGTATCATTGTGTTTAAAGACGTCACGTACGAGTACAACGTCACTCGCCCTATCCTTAAAGATGCGAGTTTTGTCGTGCGTCGCGGTTCTAAGCTTACGCTCATGGGTCAAAACGGCGCCGGCAAGTCGACCATCTTCTCTTTGATTTCTAATCAGATTCAACCAGAAAGCGGAATGATAAATCTTGAACCAAAGACTACTATTGCTGTATCGCGTCAGATTATTCCTCGTCCAGAGCTCGAGCTCACCGTCCGCGCGTTTTTTGAACAGTTTTTTACTGAGAAGATGTACAACATCGACCCAAAGATTGACGCTGTACTAGAAGTGGTGAACCTTACTCCAAGTGAAAAGCAGAAAGATTCTTTCAAAGAAAGAATTATCGGTAGCTTTTCTGGCGGACAGCAAGCGCGCTTACTTCTGGCTTCAGCTCTCATCCAAGAACCCGATGTACTCTTGCTCGACGAGCCTACCAACAACCTCGACACTGCCGGTATCGAACATCTCACTGAATTCCTCCGTGACTACCGCAAGACGGTCCTCGTAATTTCTCACGATGCAGAATTCCTCAACGCTTTCACTCAGGGTGTTTTGTATCTCAATACTCAGGTTCGTAAGGTAGAGCAATATAATGGTAACTATCACACCGTGGTGCGAGAGATTGCGGCGCAAGTAGAAAAGGAAAAGCGTCAAAATGCGCAAATGGCAAAAGAAATTCAGGCGAACAAAGACAAAGTAAACTACTTTGCTGACAAAGGAGGCAAGATGCGTCTCGTTGCCAAGCGACTACGCGAAGAAATTGAAGAGTACGAAGATAATAAAGTCGATGTTCGCAAGGAAGATAAAGCGATTCGACCTTTTACTATCGAGACGCACGAAGATATTCCTCTGGAAGTCGTGAAGATTGAATCTTTAACTGTTATTCGCAATCATGAAGCGAAGGAGGTGGAGTGTGAGGTGGTCCTCAAACGCGGCATGCACCTACAAATTGTCGGCCCGAACGGTATCGGCAAGACGACACTACTTGAAAGTCTCGCCGGCGGTCACGCCAAAGGCGAACACATTGCTGCTGGAGTAAAGATAGGCTACTACCGCCAAGACTTCTCCAACCTCGATTTTGATAAATCAGTTTTTGAGACGCTCATGGATTCAATGCAGGAAAAGCTAGAAGAAAAAATGCGCTCTATCGCTTCCGGCTTCCTCCTCTTTGGTGACGTGATGAAAGTGCATGTGGGGAACCTGTCAGAAGGACAGAAGGGACTGGTAGCGTTTGCTAAGCTTACGATGGAAAAACCCGGTCTCCTCATTCTCGACGAACCGACCAACCACATCAATTTCCGTCACATCCCCGTCATTGCCCAGGCTCTGCATGATTACAAAGGAGCAATGATTCTTGTCTCTCACGTACCGGACTTTGTGGAAAAGATCCACATCGACCAAGTACTTGATTTGAATAAGTTGAAA
>JAYVWI010000057.1:0-4448 GCA_043786195.1 Minisyncoccota bacterium | reverse complement strand
TCGAGTTCAACATGTTGAGATCCGTTTGAAGATGGAGAAAGTCCACGCCAGATTTCACCGAGGGTTGAAGAGTTGTCAGACACCTTAGTAATTACCCAGACTGTAATAGTCGAAGCTGACCATGGACCTGCAATTACTGGATTTTCAAACGAAGCGTTTGTTAAAAGATTTGGATTATCGCCACACTGTGAGGCGTAGTTGATATCACAATTTGTGGCTTGCGGGTTAGCAGGTGTAGCTGACTGGTTGTAGTTCGTTGCAACTGGGTTAGTACAACCGTTTACAATCGGCACGCATTGATTATTAACGAGTACTTTACCGTCAGGTACAGTAGCTTGGCTTCCGACAATGTTTGGACACACATCTACAACATAAGGTACTGAACAATCAGCATCAGTAGTCGGTGTTCCTTGGATAGTAAGACGGTACTTAAGACCAGCTGGGTTTGTTTTTGGGTCTGTTACTGGACCTTGGTTTGTCACTGCGATAAGGAGTTGGTTGTTTCCCTGAGCAACTGCACTTGTAACGTTGTACGAAACAGGAGCATTGAATGTGCTTCCGCCAGCGTTTGCAGCACCTGCATTAAGGGTTGCTACATGACTATTGTCTGAAGCAACCTCAAGAGTGGCACCAGTGACTGTTCCAACAAAACCAAATTGTTTACGGAACGTTTGAGTCTCGTCACCAGTAGAGAGTACTACTGGATTGTCGCCCCAGATCCAAGATGCTGTACCAAACGTAGCTGTCCAATCATTATGGATGAATGAGAGGACTTGTGCATTAGCTGATTTTTCAACCACAAAATCGTTAGTATCACTCATGACTACCACAGTACAGGTAGTTGGAGGTGGAACATTTGGACATAGAGTTGTGTCAGTCTGGATACCATCCACAAGAGGACAACGGTCGGTGTAAGTGCATGGAATTGCTAGTCCTATATTGTTCGCAAGTGGGTCAGCACAGAGAGTTGGTGGGACTGGAACACACGCTGGGAAAATACCCGTTTGGCCAACTGGACATGGCGGTAATACACAAGGGCCTGGCTGATTGAAGTTAGTTGCGAGGGGGTTAGCACAGAGAACCGGTGCTGGGGGCACGTAGGTGTTTGTGATAGTACAGAGCGCAGGAGTAGTGGTTAGGGTTCCAGTACATCCTGTGTAAGAAACATTATATGTCTTACCGTCTGCGGTGACTTGTCCGGTAGCCACACCAGACTCAACAACAGTATATGCACCAAGGTTTACAGTTTTATTGATTGTTCCGGTTGAATCAAAAGCAGCTGCAGAACCACCATTAAGAATGTAACTGAAAAGACTTTTTGCAACACCATCGATGCCAGAAATTACCTTGGTGATTGTTAGAGTGCCGGTGGTTGGAGCTGCTGGAGCCACACAGTTATTAGCCCAGATTGCTTGGTTGGTAGTATTCCAGTTTTTACCTGGGTATGATTGAAAAATTTGATCCCCGTCCAGATAGTGATACGGTGGGATTATATCAGTAGCATGTACCCCACTGTTAGCATCATGACCACCTTGTGGAGCTCCACTACTACTGACAGCAACCGTATTTGCTGTAAAGCCCGCACCATTTCCGTTATTTGTGTGACAGACAGTGACGTTAGTTTGAGCAGCACCGGTAAATGGGTCATGATTCGCAAGAGCTTGCACTGGAACTAAGCCTACAACAAGCGATAGTAACGAAATGGCAGCGAATACTCGCGCGGCAGTGCGTTGTGTGAAATAAATTGTTTTCATATTAGTAATAGTATTTAAGTGTCTTTCTAAGTCGATAATGTATAACCCTAACACGTCTTTGCAAGTCAAAACTTACAAGTCCCACGTATTAATACTTGTAATATATACCTTTTGTGGAAAATGACAATACCCTTTTGGTATTGTAAAGAGCAAAGGCCGAAGGGCGCCGCCAGGCGCCCTTCGGCCTTTGTTTTTAAGTCTATTATCGCTCGTATACTACAGCAGTCTCAGGCAGACCCTTTTTTATGATATCGAGGTCAGTCTTTGAGAAGGATGTGCCTCGCAGGTCGAGAATACGGAGGTTCTTGAGGTTGCCTAGCTCTTGCGGGAGGCCAGTCAAATGCTTGTTGTTGGCTACGTTAAGCACTTCAAGTTTTGAAAGTTGCCCGAGTTCGGCTGGCAGGCCAGTGAAGTCGTTGTCATTGAGATACAGCTCTTTGAGGTTTGTTGCTAGGCGGATTTCGGCCTTGAGCGAGCCGGTGAGATTCTTCTTCCCCAAATCCACAATCACAGCATTGGAAGAAATCTCAATTCCATTATAAATAGAGATTTTGGTCGTCTCCTGCTGAGTCTGCGGTACCGGTACCATATTGGCCTGATCTGCAACTTTCTGCGCTGCGCTCTTGGCCGCATCGATAGACTGCTGATAGGTACTGTTGCTACTGCCGGTTTCAGTCGGCAGGTTCTGTACCGCCCACCAAGCGCCACCGCCAATAACAATAAGTAACGAGACGAGTCCAAAATATTTCATATGTCGTATTGTAGCACTAATAAAAGGTGCGGAAACCAAATGTTTCCGCACCTTTTATTACTTTTTTATAAAATTAACAACGTCGTGGGCAGCATTGAGACTATTTCCCAGCACATTCTCCTGACTATTCTCCTTTTCTACATTCCCAATCCCCTTCCCGAGCCACATTGTCAAAAGTATCAATACGGCGACAAGCCCAACGAGTTTAAAGATATTCATATACTCATAGTATACATTGCGTTTTTGCTATAGAGGCGTATTGTTGGCAACAGCCATTGCGGAGGATGACATGGAAAAGTCAGAGCTGACGTTCGACCTTTTGCGTAAAATTCAATTTCGTAATCCACTGCTTCAGGGACCACTAAAGCCCATCGACGATCATCGTCTTTTGGCCGGACTGCTCTTTCGGCAGTGGAACGATCCAGTCCACCGGAGTATCAAGTACCTTACATTTTCGCACTCATATCTCCGACTCGAGTCGGCCAGCGAGCGCACCTGCTTTTATAAAGAGTTTCAGGTGCACAACGACTGTGTCGATCAGCTGCACGCTGAGGATTGCCTTGAGGGCAGACTCCGCAATTTGGATCAATTGTACCTTTCGGCCCTCGGCGCTCGACGCGTCGTAAGTGAATGGTTCGACACTTCAGCCGAAGTGTTGAATAAATTTGCTGCTGGTGCCGCACTCAGCGTCGAGACGGGCGACATGAGATGGACTTAGACCAGCAAAGGCCGAACACTTGTGTCCGGCCTTTTTTAATCATCATCATCCTCATCTTCAATCTCTTGCTGAATAATCTCTTCAATGATGTCTTCCATAGAGATGATGCCGAGGAATTGAGCATTTTTGGTTTTTACTATCGCCAAGTGCTGGTGTCGTTTGAGCATTTTTGCTAGGACACTGTCGAGAAGTTCATCGGGGCGAACGGTGATGAATTTTTTATCAAAGGCTTCTTCGGTCTGCTTAACAGATATATCATCGTCTTCAGTTAGAAGGTCTTTTACATAGAGAATCCCGACAATATTGCTCTTGTCACCACTGTAGACCGGCAAGCGTGAAAAGCCTTCTTCACCGATCTCTTCAAAGAAAATCTGATTCAGGCGCTGATTTTCATCTACTGAGATGACTCGCTCGGCCGGAGTCATCACTTCGCGGACACGGACGTGCGAAAACTGCAGCGCCCCGTGCACAATACGCTCTTCATCTTTATCAATCTGACTATGCTCGGAATCTTCGTGCTCGGAGATGATTTCCATGAATTCTTTCTTGGAATACGTCGCTGGCATCTCGGCACCGAGGAAGTAATCTAGTGCCTTAGAGAGCGGGTATGCAATCGGATAGAAGATGACGATAGCGGCGCGGGTAAACCAAATAGTCTTTGCTCCAAACCAGAGTGCGTAGCGAGAGATAACCGCTTGAGGGATAATATCGCCAAAGACAACAATAAGCCCTGTAGCTACTACGCCCGCAAGTAAACCTGAACCAGTCTCATGCTCGAGAAAGAGCGAGAGCGTGGTATTGGACGCCACGGTACCGAGAAGGAGCGTAGAAAGAAGGAGGTTGCCCTTCTCGCGAATCGGGTAAATAGCCGCCGCGTACTTGTCGCCATGCTTCGCTCGCCGCCGCAAAGAATTCGCATCCAGAGTAAGCAGCCCCAAAGTAAGCCCAGAAAACAACGCTGACAGCGCGACAAGGATAATTGAGAGGAGAATGGCCATGTAAGAGATTGGGGCGTGTAGGGAGCAATCTTCCCGCAGCTACTACGATAGTAGCATTTCTATAGAGTTTTTCATTAAAAACAGCCTGTGCGCTTGCGCACAGGCTGTTAGCTGTTTTTGGGCTTAACTGAACTTCGAAAGAAGGATCCCTTGCAGTACAGGAAGCATTTCCGGTTCGGTATGCCGGTGCCCCGAATTGACCGGCGTCAGGGTGCACTGTGCACCCC
>JAYVWI010000056.1:0-10442 GCA_043786195.1 Minisyncoccota bacterium | reverse complement strand
CCTGCAGATGGCCGAAAATCTCAATGTCACTCTTGATCTTAAAGATGTTTCTGAAAGCGAAGTGGCGATGGCGGAACTTATGGAAAAAGGGGGCGACTCCAAGACTCCTTTCTTGGTAGACACTGAAACCGGTGTATCAATGTACGAATCCAGTGACATTATCGACTACCTCCGCGAGCACGGAAAAGGAATCGCTTCTCCAGTGAGTGTTTCTAAGCCGCGCATCTTTGTCGGCGGTTCAGTGTGCGAATCCTGCGAAGGATAACTCATGTACGTAAAGGTACGAGTGTACCCCGTCATGAAAAAGGAAGTCGTGAAGAAACTTGCAGAGCATCATTTTGAAATCATCACCAAAGCACCGGCCGAACAAAACGCGGCCAACCATCGAGTGCGGGAATTGATTGCTGTGGAATATAACGTGACTGAAAAACAGGTACGACTCGTGACCGGACACCATTCTCCCAGCAAGATTCTCGAAGTTATCAGCGACGTAACTATATAGATATATGACATTTCCAACTATCAACTACAAATACAACAGTATTGAAGAAGCGAAGTTACTTGCAGAAGTAGTTGATCAGAAATTTTCGACTCTCGACAGATTTATTGGTGATACAACCGCGGTTACGTGCGAAGTTGAATTTGAAAAAGTTGCTACACACCAACACGGTCGCGTATATCGAGTCGAGGCTAATCTAACCGTGAATGGAAATCTTTACCGAGCCGAAGCGACTGAGGATAGTTTTGAAAAAGCGATTGATAGTGTGCGGCACGGTTTGGAGCATGAGCTCAGTAAAGCAAAAGATAAGCACCATACACTCGACAAAGACAGCGGCCGAGCTTTAAAAGAGCAGATGCTCAGTGAATAGCTAGCGAGATGAAAGGTAGCTGGAGAAATCCATTTCTTTCTTACCTTCTGGGGTGACCCGAGTAAGGGTGAGGGTGCCGTCTAAAAGGACGGCGCCCTTTACCTTTACCCGCTTCCCATTATCAACAAAAAAAGTATCACCAATCCCAGAAAATGCGTTGATTTTACAAAGCATTTCTAATGCTTTGTCTCCAGTAGGAAGTTGGGCGAGATTGAGTAGTAGCTCACTGTCAGCTTTTTCAAATTTCTTGGTGTAGGTCGCCGCAGCGTGGTCTTGTTCGGTTGGAGTTATTGCACCTTCTAGCCATTGTGGAATAGTACTCGCCAGCATCATTCCACCAATCTGGGCGAGCATGTCGTCGAGCATAGCCCCATCGATAGGCCATTCATTGAGGTTGAGTGGTGTTTGGGAGAGAATCGCGCCATGGTCCATTTTCTCGTCCATGAGCATGATGCTGACACCGAGCTCGTCACGTCTACTTTCCAAAATCGCCGTCCGGATGGGGCTGGCGCCCCGCAACTTTGGCAAAAGTGAAGGATGTACATTTATCACCCCGTGCTTTGGTAACTCCAAAAACCACTTTGGCAAAATAAAGTTGTATGCCACTACAACAAACAAATCCCACTCAGTCTTAGTCAGTCGTGCGAGGACGTCTTTGTCTTTGTAAGAAGTCGGTTGAAAGACTTCAATTCCTTGCTCTTCAGACCAGGTCTTAATTTTTGGTGCTTTGATTTCGAGTCCGCGTCCACGCGGCCTGTCAGGATTACAAACCACCAGCGACGGTGTTAGACCACTGGCAACAAGAGCTTCAAGCGCCGGCAGCCCCAAAGGCTCCCCTCCAAAAAACGCTATGCTAGGATTATTTTTTTGCATTCTTTCTTTTTACTTGTTCCTTTTCTACTGGCCAACTATCTTCGGCTCTATCAATGAAGAGGGTACCGTCGAGATGGTCGCATTCGTGCTGGATGATTTGTGCTAAGAGGCCACCGGCACCGCGAGTGAATGGTTTCCCGTTCTCATCGAGGGCTTCAAGTGTGACATTAGTACTGCGCTTTACGACACCGTAAAGCTTCGGTACCGACAGACATCCTTCGCCGACGACATAGGTTCGCTTCGAGAACTTTGTAATGCGCGGGTTGATGGCGATGATGGTGGGGAAGCGTTCCTCCTCGGAGTCGCTTTGATCTTCAATTAAAAACATTCGCTTCTCAACCCCAATCTGCGGCGCTGCAATAGCGACGGCGGAAAAGCCGTCCACGCTGTAGGTGACGATAGCCTGCCGCATCCCCTTAAGAATTTTCTTCACCGTTCCGTCAGCAAATTCCTCCGGAGTAATCTCCTCCGAAATAGTGTGCAGTGCCGGATGATTTTGCGCTACAAGCTTAGCCATATTGCTTGCTACTATAGCAAAACTTTTTAAAAATCGCGACCTGTCAAAATTCTAAAATACCCGCTCAGGATTTATTTCTACTTTCACATATGGTGGCATGCGACGGATTTTTTCCATGAGGGTTTCGTAGGTTTTTGTGTCGGTGGCCGGTATTCGCAAAAAGGCGTGGCGGTGGGTTTGGTCGGGGGTTGAGTGAGGGTTGGTGTAGTACTGCGTCAGCGGAGTGTCGAGTTAATGCTTGATACCTTTTTCTACCTCTGACACTAGGGCTTGAGTGCCCGACCATGTGAGTAAGATGAACGTATAGAAGGGAGGATATTTGAGTTGCTCGCGCAGAGCAATCTCGTCGTCAAAAAAGCGTTCAGTGGCGCCACGGGCGGCGTAGGAGACTAGGGGGTCTGGCTCACTGCGAGTCTGCACGACTACTTCCTTGGCGGTACATTCGCGCAGTTTCATCAGAAGCCGAAAGAGTGACTCGTCAGCGCGCCAGGTAGGAGTCGAACGAGCAGCGTCAAGCGAAATAACTGCGCTCATTTCTACACCACGATGCAGGTAGGGAAGTGCGATTTGTGTTCCGATTAGGACGCCGGACTTTTTTGCAAAAAAGTCATTAACGATTTTCCGCGCTTTAGCTGGAGTGGGAGCGATGGTGTGGTCGAGAATGGTGATGTCAGACATAGGCATTTTTTCTTTCCATTCATCGTAGGCTTGTTGGATACCAATACCGCGCTCGCGTAGGCGCCAGGAGCCACACATGTCACAAGTGTCCGACGCGCGAACTCGGCGAC
This sequence comes from Minisyncoccota bacterium, assembly GCA_043786195.1. Taxonomy (GTDB): domain Bacteria; phylum Patescibacteriota; class Minisyncoccia; order Phycocordibacterales; family UBA918; genus OLB19. The sequence goes on along the minus strand of JAYVWI010000056.1, from coordinate 7,395 downwards.
CCGACGTACTAGAAACAAACCACCGCTCTTCCGCACCATTTTTTTCTGTCCGGACAAGTGAGTATGGTGTGTGTGAATCAGGGCAACGGAAGATATGCCCACAGTCAATACAGGCCACCACCGGCGCCAGGCCGCGCCGCGCTGAGTAGAGAAAAACATGTCCATTGCCTTCAAGCGCCAGGGAGACGTTTTTGAGTAAACTTGGTGAAAAGAGTTGAAACGGTACTTCGGTGCTGGGTTTGTCGTTTAGTTTGATGACAGTGAGTGGAGCCGAAAAAACCATTCGTTTGAGCTCTTGGCCATACGTAAGATAAGTGTCTTGGCGACGTAACGCTTCATCTTCAGTTCGTACTACTGTATCGCCAAGAATAATACTTCGACCAGAAATCTTCGCCAGAGTAATCAGCACATCACGATGGTCGAGATATGGTCGTTTGCGATCGACGAAGTGAGCGCTGGCTGATTGTTCGATTACGATACTAAGGATATCCTCGCGCTCCACGTACGCGTGTGAAGGCGTCGTGATAATGAGCTTTGGGAAAGACATATCCTTGAGCGAAATAATAGCTTCTTCGTATTTCTTTTTTGTCTGCGTACCGGACAGTACAATAATACGGTCTTCGATTCCATGCCCGAGCTCCTTTTCAGCATAGGCAATATCAGTTGCAGTTGGCACCACAAAAAGCACCGAGCCACGACGAGCAAAGGTGCTGCGAATATGAGTCTGATACGCCAAGAATCTATCGTCTAGTCGCGCCATCAGAACTTGGGGGGTAGTTTCTTCTTCGTGGATTAAATGTTTGGTACTGATGAATCGTCGAGTTCCAGCACGGATGTCGGGAGGAAGTAGGGTAAAGAGAATGGCACCAGCCGATGCCGGGTAGTGCTTTGTGAGCTGCTGAGCAGTATCTTGTAATACCTTCGGGACAGCCGTGGCGTTTGGTTGAGGAGGAAGCTTGCGAAGTGAGAAAGTAGCTGCTTTAAGTGCCGTCTTAGTGTGACTAACCGGCTCGCAACTCAAAGTAATAGCCAGCTGATTGCGACCACGAATCGGAACTTCCAAAAACGTCCCAGGCTCATAGGCAAGGCTGGAGTAGTAAGAGAGTGATTCAAGCTGGGTGCCGCGAATGAGTGGAGTAACCTGAATGACGTACATTGGGATGATTATAGCAAAGAATACTAATAGCGAGAAAATTCCTTTTTTGGGGGCAGAAGTAGCGGCAGTACCTTGTTCGACACGTGTTCATTTTTCCCCACGAAAAATGCCACTATGCTCAAACTAAAAAATTTTAAGGCTTGAGCCTCGAAATTTTTTAGTTCTGCGCAATGTCTCTCAAAATACTGCCACTACTTCTTTATAGACATAAGAAAAGCCTGACTCAAAGAATCGGGCGATTCTTTGAGTCAGGCTTTGAGACCCAACTCTTACTCAGCGCGTGGTAGCGACGCGCACCGGTCGGCTGGCCGACGGCTGCGTACGCTGTTCGGCGCGGTCCATAGCAATCCGTGCCTTCTTGGCGACACGATCAGCTGCCTGTGCGGTATCGACTACCGCGAAGTAGTTCCCGATGATGTCACCGATCGGGTCACCCACGACACCGTGAACGTTGCGCGCTGGTGCCCCGAGCGCCGGAGTGGCGACAGCAGCGAGAGCGGCGAGCGAGATGATGGTGATGAACTTCATGATTTTTCCCCTGAACGCGGTCACGTAGGTGACCTAGCTATTTAATATAATAGCACGTTTCTAGATAAAAGTCAATAATTTGTCTTTTAAAATAAAACCACCCCGCATTTGCAGGCTGGTTTTATGTTTAGAATTCATCAAGATATGCGATGTCGGCACCAAGGGATTCGAGGCGTTCGACTAATTTCTCGTAGCCGCGGTTGATGCTGTAGATGTTGCGGAGTACGGAGTGGCCGTTGGCGCCGAGCATGGCGATGAGGAGGATGGTGGCGGGACGCAGAGCGGGTGGGCAGATGAGCTCGTTGGGACGGAGCTTGCTTGGGCCATTGATGTAGATTCGGTGTGGGTCGGCGAGATTGGTGTCGGCGCCAAGCTTATCGAGCTCAGTGAAGTAGATGGCGCGCTTCTCGTACATCCAATCGTGAATGAGGGTTTGTCCACTGACTTGGGTAGCGATGACAGCGAAGAAGGGGAGGTTGTCGGCATTGATACCAGGGTAGGGTCGTGAATGAATTTTTTCTGAGACTGCTACGAGCTTCGATGGCTTGGTAGTGATATCGACAAGCTTCACTTGACCGTTCTTTCCCAGGTATGGTTTTGATTGTGTGTACTTGAAGCCCATTTTCTTGAGTGTAAGAAGTTCGAGTTCAAGGAATTCGATTGGGCAGCGGGTGATGGTGAGAGAAGAATTGGTGACAATGGCGGTTGCGAGGAAAAACATCGTGTCAGTCGGGTCTTCGGCGAGAGAATACTCGATATCCTTTTTTATTTCAAGTACGCCGGTGACGGTGAGAGTGGTGGTACCAATACCTTCGATGGTGACACCAAGGTGCTGGAGGAAGACGCACATTTCTTGCACCATGTAATTGGCGGAACAGTATTTGATAGTGGTGGTGCAAGGCGCAAGAGCAGCAGCCATGAGCACATTTTCAGTTACAGTATCACCAGATTCGTAGAGAATAATCTCACTGGGACACTTTGGAGCAACTTTTACTTTGTAGGCATCTTCGGTGGCTTCAATGTTGACTCCGAATTCCTCTAAAGCATAGAAGTGTGGTCGAACTGTCCGGCTACCAAGCTTGCAACCACCTGATTGAGGAAGTGCGAAGGTATTCATGCGATGAATCAGTGGTCCGATGAACATGACAATACTACGAGTCTTCTTGGCCGCCTCTTGATCAATTTTTGCCAGGTTAATTTTTTCAGGCGGGGTAATACGGACAGAGTTTTTAACCCATTCAACTTTGACACCGATACTTTGCAAAACCTCTATGAGACGATGGACTTCCTCAATGCGCGGCATACCATGGAGTGTCGTAGTGCCTTTATTGAGGAGGGAAGCACAAAGCAGACCAACTGCACCGTTCTTGGAGGTGTTGGTTTGAATAGTGCCACTTAGCTTCTTACCTCCATTTACCTGGACGTTGACCGTACCAGGTGAGAGGGTGATGAGGTTTTTACCCAGAGCCTTCCCGATACGCTTCAACATATCTGCACTCACGTTTTGCTTGCCGCTTTCAATCCGGGCAATTGCGCTTTGGGTAGTTTCTAGCTTCTTGGCTAAATCTGATTGAGTAAGTCCGAGGGTTTCCCTTACATCCGCAACGCGGGGTCCAATATCTTGCATATGACAGCAATATAGCATAGGTGCTATGTTATGTAATCATCTGGGTGGGGAAATTTCCCGTAGGGTATTTCTTTGTGGTTTGAGGTGAAAAGCGGTAGTATAGTGCCTACGTATGTTTGGTGGGCTTACCCCAAAAATCGGTATCGACCTCGGTACCACTAGTATTCTCGTATTTGTTCCCGGACAAGGGATTGTTCTTAATGAACCGTCGGTGGTGGCTATCTCAGAAGACAATCAGGTACTCGCAGTCGGAAGTGAAGCGAAGGCAATGATTGGACGAACTCCGGATAGTATTCGCGCGTATCGTCCGATGCGTGACGGAGTGATTGCTGATTATCGCGTGACCGAAGCAATGCTTAGGTACTTCCTCAAGAAGTCGATGAGTAAGTACAGCCTCTTTCGGCCGGATGTGATGGTGTCAGTACCGGCGGGTGTAACCTCGACCGAGCGGCGCGCTGTAGTGGAGGCAGCGATGCGTGCTGGAGCGAAGAACGCCTTTGTGGTGAAGGAGCCGATTCTCGCGGCTATCGGTGCTGGCGTACCTATATATGAAGCACAGGGACACATGATTGTTGACATGGGCGGAGGGACTATCGACGTGGCGGTGATTTCGCTTGGTGGTATTGTCGCGGCCAACTCAGTGAAGTGCGCCGGCAATCGTATCGACAATGCGATTATTGATTATGTAAAAAAGACTCGCAATCTTGCCATCGGTGAGAAGACAGCGGAAGATATTAAAATTACCGTCGGCTCGGCGTTGCCACTTGAAGAAGAACTGACAATGGAAATCAAAGGGCGTGACATGCTGTCTGGTTTGCCACGGACTGCCGAAATAAAGAGTAATGAAGTCGTGCGTGCGACGCAAAAAGAACTTAAAGAAATGATCAAAGCAATTCGTGACGTCTTCCAAGAAACACCGCCAGAGCTCGCCGCTGATATTATTGATAACGGTATTATTTTGACCGGAGGCACTTCACAATTGCGCAATTTTCCAGAGTTAATTCGTCGTCGACTTGGAGTGAAGGCTAAAGTAGCTGACCAAGCACTTTTTTGTGTAGCAAAAGGAACTGGTATCGCACTTGAGCACTTAGATTTGTATAAGCGAGCAGTACTTACCAAGCGGTAGGTGTGGTTAAGAAGGCGCAGCTTCGCTGCGCCTTCAAGGTACAATAATGAGTATTATGGAAGGTACTCCGAAACAATTTTCTTCGCCTGAACAAGAAATTGAATTTTTACGAACTCAGATAGCGCAGCGCGAACGTGAACTTCTGGATCGGATGCCCGAAATCGACAAAGTTGACGTCGAATCGATGGGCCGACAAGAGTTAAAAAACTACAACAGCTTTACACCAAAAATGGTGCTTGATCAGGGCTATGAACTTTCTTCAAATGACATAGACCGTTCCGCTGAAGCAATCGCTATTTCACATGATCCGGTTGAGGATATTTTAAAAATTGCCTTTGAAAAGGGTATTCGCAATGCACTTTCTGTTCTTGAGAAAACCAGCAACGCTTTTGTTGTTGACGAAGTACATCGTCTTCTTATCGAGCAGATACGTTCCGGGGCATCGGTTGGTGATTTGAAGGAGGGTTTGCCTGCTTGGCACCTGCTTCATATGACGCTTTACGAAGTGACGCTACCGGCGCGAAAAGTCCCTGAAGAAAACGTGGCGCAGCTCGCGCAGCTTGTGGGCATCATGGAGCAGTTGTTTTCTGGACTTCGTTCTGTCGGTTCGAGGCAAAAAGGGACGCACTTTGTGATTGAAATCGCGGTAGCAGAAAATAGTGACGACATCGTTTATTACTTTTCTGTCCCCAATGAGTACGTGACTCTTTTTGAGAAGCAAACACTCTCACTATTTCCGCAAGCGATACTTACTGTTCAGCCTCACGATTACAATATATTCACAACCGACGGTGTGACCTTGGTAACAGAAGTAGGTCTCAAAAAACATCCTATTTATCCGATCAAAATGGACGATGAATTTTCTGCTGACCCATTTGCAGTTGTGCTCAATGCGTTTTCAAAAATCGAACGGGAAGGTGGTGGTGCCGCGTTGCAGTTCATTGTCCGTTACCCCGACCTCACATACCGAACAAAATATGAGGGGATTGTGAAGGAGGTAGAAAAGGGAGTGAGACCAGAAGAGGCAATTGACCGGAGTACGCTCACCGGCGAGTTTAAAAATACTGTTACGAATCTCCTCTTTTCGTCGGGGAAGAAAACCGAACCGGAAGAGAAAAAAGTGGACTCACAAGCTATCGAACAATTCCGTAAAAAGTTAGCGACTGAAATTGTCGAGGCCAATATTCGACTGATTGTCTCCGCCAGCGATGAGCACCGAGCTCAACAAATAATGACGGAAATTGAATCAACCTTCCACCAGTTTTCATCCGTCAACGGAAATGGTTTTCTCTTTCATCACTTGCGCGGCGGAGCAGCCAAAAAGGCCAAAAAAGTATTTTCATTTCGAGAATTTTCATCACACATGACGCTGCCTCTTTCTTTAAAAGAATTGGCCACAGTCATGCACTTTCCGGATAGTGGAATCGACTCAACTCCGCAATTTAAGCAGTCGTATGCCAAGACTGCGCCGGCACCAAACGACATGCCAACCGAAGGAACCGCCCTTGGGTTCAATAATCATCGTGGCGCTAGTAAGCCGATTTTCATTTCGGAGAAAGACCGTATGCGGCATTTCTATATCATCGGACAGACCGGTACCGGTAAGTCAAAATTCCTCACGAATATGATCTCGCAAGATATTCGTTCTGGCGCCGGCGTCTGCTTTATTGACCCACACGGTACTGATATCGAAGAAGTGCTCGGGGCTATTCCTCCTGAGCGTGAGCAAGATATCATTTACTTCGACCCGTCTCGAATGGATAGAGCAATCGGGCTCAATATGATGGAGTACGACTATAATCGTCCGGAACAGAAAACTTTTGTCGTAAACGAGCTCTTTTCTATTTTTCAGAAGTTGTATGGTGCCAACCCCGAGTCAATGGGGCCAATGTTTGAGCAGTACTTCCGTAACTCTGCCATGCTGGTGATGGAAGATCCGGAAAGTGGCAATACCCTAATGGATATCTCCCGCGTAATGGCTGACGCTAGATTCCGTAGACAAAAGCTCGAAAAAGCTACTAATCCTGTCCTTATTCAATTTTGGCGTGAGATTGCTACTAAGGCTGGTGGTGAAGGTGCTCTAGAAAATATCGTCCCGTACATTACTTCAAAAATTGATCCGCTCACAGCCAATGATTACCTGCGGCCAATAATTGGTCAACAACAAAGTTCATTTAATTTCCGCCTCTTGATGGACGAACGGAAGATTCTTTTGGTGAATCTGGCGAAGGGACGATTGGGAGAACTTAACGCCAATCTTATCGGTATGATTTTTGTTGGGAAGATTTTGATGGCGGCGTTGTCACGAGTGGATGACCCTCTACAAAAATTCCCACCGTTTTATCTTCATATCGATGAATTCCAAAACATCTCCACTCCTTCAATCGCTTCGATTCTTTCTGAGGCTCGAAAATACAAACTCGGTCTTTCGGTTGCACACCAATACATCGCGCAGCTTGATCCGGTGATTCGTGATGCGGTGTTTGGAAACGTCGGTTCGATGGCGGTCTTCCGAGTGGGTAATGAAGACGCGCAGGCTCTTGAGAATCAATTCCATCCAACGTTCTCAGTGCACGACATTATGAATATTCCCAACTTCAACGCGTATATGCGGGTGCTCGCGAATGGTGTGCCCACGCCGGCATTTAGTGTAGCCGCACTACCACCGATTGTTTCTAATCCAGCTCGGGCTACTCAACTCATGGAGCAAAGTTTGGCTCGCTATGGTCGACCAAGAAACGAAGTCGAGGAAGAAATCCGCCTCCGATACCAAAAACCCATACCACCAATACCACCAGCGCCGATGATGGGGTAGAATTACACTATGAATGTTTCCTCAATAACCGAACAAGAAGAAGAGTTGGTAATCGATACTATCGAAGGGTTGGTTGATTTTTTAGCGTACGCGCAGGACGCTTTTGACGATTTTGAAGAAAGCGCCACTGCTTGTCCTTCTGA
>JAYVWI010000055.1:0-10138 GCA_043786195.1 Minisyncoccota bacterium | reverse complement strand
GGTCTCATTATCCTTGTGCCAATTCTCGAACAAATGACAAAGGTCGCACTGCGTACCATCACGATGGACATTCCTTCGCAAAAGATTATTACCAAGGATAACGTATCTATTGATATTGCCGCTGTAGCGTACTACCACGTCGTTGATGCGCAGAAATCTGTCATCGCTATCGAGGACGTTTATAAGGCAGTAAACCAAATTAGTCAGACGACCGTACGGAATGTCATTGGTCAGTTCAAACTCGACGAAGTCCTGTCACAAACTCCTGAAATCAATCAAAAAATTAAAGATGTAATTGATTCTCACACCGAACCATGGGGAGTCCAAGTGACAGTAGTTGAAATCAAAGACATCACCCTTCCTGACAACATGCAACGAGCCATGGCCAAAGAAGCCGAAGCCGAGCGAGAGCGACGTGCCAAAGTGGTCGCCGCCGCCGGAGAATTCGAAGCCGCCGTAAAGCTCGGCGAAGCTGCCGACATCATCGCCAGCCACCCTGTAGCCCTCCAACTTCGCACCCTCCAAACAATGGCCGAAATCAGCGTAGAAAAGAACTCCACAATAATCTTCCCAGCCCAATTCATGACCACCGTCCAAGAAGCCATGAAGATGATTAAAGGAGATAGTAAATAGCCCGTAGTCGCAAATTAAAACAAAACCGCTCATTTGAGCGGTTTTGTTTTGCAACTGAGCGGGCGGTAGGTGTGGGAAGACATTGTGGAGAATGGCCAGCCGGTCAAAGCTTAAGGTGAAGCTGTCCCGCAGGACATAGGCTTTGTGGGGGTTCGAGCATAACGCGCTGCCCGCTGGGGCAGCGACGTGCGTTTTCCCAGACCGACCCGAGCGATGCTATACTACTTCCAATATGGCTGAATACATCAAGAAATACAACCCTACCCGCAGCGCTGAGTGGAATTATGGGGGAGCGAAGTGGAAACTTTCACGTTCAAAAATCGATTTTTTTATGGAGTGCCCGCGCTGTTTCTATCTTGATAACAAACTCGGCACTAAGCGACCAGGGTTTCCTTCATTTAACCTGAACATTGCAGTTGATGAACTCTTTAAGAAGGAGTTTGATGTGTACCGAAAAGAGGGTCGAGCTCATCCAATTATGATGGAATATGGAGTAGAAGCTGTTCCATTCGCTCATAAAGAAATGGATACCTGGCGCGACCCATTTGTAGGGATCATGCACACTCACACACCAACTGGCTTAGTAGTGAGTGGGGGAGTTGACGATATTTGGGTAAAGCCAGACGGAAGTCTCATCATTATCGACTACAAAGCAACTTCAAAAGAGGGACGTATCGAAAAGCTCGGCGATAGCCCTTGGGAAGTGCAGTACACTCGCCAGCTTGGAGTATACCGCTGGCTCCTTGAACAAAATGGCTTCACTGTCGATGCAACCGGTTACCTAGTCTATGCCAACGCCGACAAAAACCTCGAGGGTTTTGACGATACCCTTATTTTTGAAACCACACTTGTGTCTGTAGAGACAGATGTTTCATGGATTGACGCGACTCTCACTGACATCAAAGCCAATCTCGACTCAGAGCAACTACCACCAATCGGCGGGAGTTGTGAATTCTGTCCTTATCGCGAAGCTTGCGGGAAAAAACTACAAGCAATACACCTTGCCAATAGAACGAAGTAATATGACCCAATTCCAAGATAAAGTTCGAGCTGTCGTACGGCAGATTCCTAAAGGAATGGTGATGACCTATAAGGAGGTGGCTTATGCGGCTGGCAAGCCAGGAGCAGCTAGAGCGGTAGCTAATACCATGGCTGCCAACTACGACGAAACCGTTCCGTGCCATCGTGTCATTCGCTCTGACGGGGGTTTGGGTGGGTATAACCGTGGTGGGACGGAGAAAAAACGTAGTATTTTAGAAAGTGAAGGGTATAATATCTAAGTTATGTTTTCAGATTCAGAATTACGCCGCATCGAGGATACACTTGAACATTTGGAGAGTGACCTGCAAAAAATTAGACAGGACGAGATTCAAGTACGCAGACATGCAGAAGACTCAATTAATCGCATTCAGCGAGACTTGGAACGAGAACTTGAAAGAGCAGAGCGACAACATAAAGATAAAGACCGCGAAATTCAGAGACTCAAACAAGATCGAGCAAAACGACAAGAAGAACTAGAGAGAGAATTCAGCGACTCCCAAAAAAGAAAATAGATATTTATGTACTCATACAAAGTTGAACAGGCAATCCGTGCCGCTGCAATTCTTCATCAGGATCAACTCCGTATGGGTTCTGTACCGCTGCCATACATTTCACATCTTATGGCTGTAGTGCTTATTTTGAGCGACTACACTGATGACGAAGATACTATTGTCGCGGCATTTCTTCACGATACGCTTGAAGATACTGATTACACACTGGAAGAACTGCGTGAAGACTTCGGTGGGCCAGTGGCTGAACTTGTGTTGACACTCAGTGAGCCAAAAACTGGTACAAAAGGCGAAAAACTACCTTGGCTCGAAAAGAAAAAAGTATATGCAAGACAACTCAAGGCCGGCTCTGAACAGGCACTACTAATTGCAGCGGCTGACAAAGCGCACAACTTCCGCACTCTCGTGGAGGAATACCACGATGACCACAAGCGTTTCTTACAAGACTTAGGCCCCAATATTGAAGAGCGCATGGAAGCTTACCAAATAATCGCCAACGTCATAAACAGTCGGCTCAAAAGTAACATCGTCCATGAGTTCAACCATACCTTTAACGAATTTAAACAATTTTTAATCGATGTCGAAACTTCAAACAACAGCTTCTAAAGACTCTACACGAACCGCTAGGGAGTTATTGGCACATTTAAATGCTGAATATCGAAAAATTCACACGCGCTACGAGCATCTGTTTTGGCAGGTATACATGGGCGACCACAGTGTGAGCGGGGCCTTTGCTAAAGCTCAACTCGCGCGGGAGGCGTTCCGTTCTAATGAAGTACTGGCAAACGAAGTGAGCACGGCGCTTAGCAAGTCCAAAGGAAAGGACGCTGCAAAACTTGAACAGTGGGCACTTTTTTTCTCAAAATTTCAAACTCCAGAAGATGTTCGTTCGATATTTAAAGAAATTGTCACGCTAGAAAAGGAAATCCACCAAAAACAATCCACTCGGACTGAAGGATATATCGACCCGCAAACTAAAAAGTTCACTAAAGCATCACGCAGCCAAATGAATGACATGATGGTCACCAACGAACGCGAGATTGTGCGTAAAGCGTGCTTTGTGGCGTTAGAAGGCCTCTCTTTAACCTGTGCAAAAGAATATATCGAACTTGTCGCATTGCGTAACCGTTACGCACGAGCACTGGGGTTTGAGGACTTTTATGCATACAAAGTAATGACCGAAGAAAATATGACGAAGAAAGAACTCTTCACTCTCTTTGACACTATTTTTGCAAAAACAAAATACGCTTTCGCGCACGTGCGAGAAATGGAAAAGGAAATGCCTGGACTACGTAAACCGTGGAACCGAGGGTACCTCCTCTCAGGTGATTTTACCAAAGAATCAGACGCGTATTTCCCGTTTGAAAAAGCGCTTGAGCGTTGGGGACGTTCGTTTCAACAGCTGGGCATTTCATTTCACGGCGGAACATTGCAGCTTGATCTGCTTGATCGCGAAGGAAAGTATGAAAACGGTTTTTGTCACTGGCCTGACTTGGTGTATTTTGAAGGCAAGCGGCGTATTCCTGGCTCGGCAAACTTTACTTGTAATGTTTCCTATGGACAAGTCGGCTCCTCTGAGGATGGTTACAACACTCTTTTTCACGAAGGAGGACACGCTGCCCATCTTCTCAACACTGAAGAAACCGAAGCTTGCGTAAACAACGAGTACCCACCGGCTTCAACTGCGTGGGATGAGACACAATCGATGTTCTTAGACAGCATGCTTAGTAGCGCTGAATGGACCACACGTTACGCAAAAAATAACGACGGTGAAGCATATCCTTTCTCTCTTTTTGAGCGTGAAGTACGAAAGCTTCGTCCGCTGGCACCACTTGCAATGAACGGTATCGCCTCAGTAATGAACTTTGAGCGTGCGGTGTATGAGGAAAAAAACCTTACCGAGAAAAAACTACTTTCAATTGCAAGAGAAGTGTATCTAAAGTTTACCGACAATGAAGTGGCGTCGCTTCGAATGTTGAGTATCCCTCATATTTATTCTTGGGAAAGCGCGTGCTCGTATCAAGGCTACGGCCTCGCTCAACTGGCGGTCTACCAGTGGCGTGACTACTTCTACAAAAAATACGGTCACATCGTAGATAACAAAGCTGTCGGCAGGGAAATGCGAGCTGTGTGGAAATATGCTTCAGCCAAGCCATTTCCAGAATGTGTCACACTAGCTACTGGCAAAAAACTTTCTCCCGACGCATACCTCAGACAAATTACCGCCAGTACAAGTACTGTCCTTAAAACTGTTAAACAAAGAATTAAGCGATTAGAATCAGTATCGGAAAGCAGCAAGCCGATCACTCTTAACGTTCTTATTAGAATGGTTCATGGTAAAAAAGTAATCGCCACCAACAAAAAAAGTTTTGAGGACATGGCTGCTGTCTATGCAAAATGGCTTTCCACACAAAGAGTTACCAACCGATAATCATGACTATGCCAAAAAAAACCGTCTCTACTAAAAAACCAACCGTCGCGCCAGTACCTGGTTTTTCACATGTCACAAGCATTGCTGGTGTTCACGAGTATGTACTTAAGAGTAATGGACTTCGAGTACTCTATCACCACCGACCGGACACTGGAGTCGTGACTACGAATATCACCTACCTTGTCGGAGCTCGTGACGAAGCGCGTGGTGAGACTGGTGTTGCGCACATGCTTGAGCATATGCTGTTTAAACCGACCATCGCTGACGTAGCAGCCGGCATAGACTCAGCCTCCATGCAATTTGAGCGCGAAACCGGCTGCCACCTCAATGCCAACACTTGGAAAGACCGCACCACCTACCACTTTAGTTACCCGGCTGAATACCTCGACCGCGCTCTTCGGATAGAAGCAGAACGCATGAACGGAGTTATTCTTACCGATGAAAGTTTATCTCCAGAACGTTCAAATGTCCTAAGTGAATTTGATATGCGCAACGGAGACCCCGACTTTGCCTTGTCCGCAGCGATGGTTGGTACGGCATACCACTCACATCCTTACGGACACGAAACTATCGGTTACCGGGAAGATATTGAACGATACAACGCTGCTTCTCTCGAACGCTTCTATCGACTCTACTATCGACCGGACAATGCTGTCATGATGGTGGTAGGGGACGTTGACGAAAAAATCGCTCTAACTAAAATCAAAAAGTATTTCAGTGCTATTGAAAAGCCGGCTGTACCAATTCCTCGTTTTCACATCACAGAACCGACACAAGAAGGGCTTAGACGAGTGAACGTTTCTCGACCGTCTGAATTGAATATTGTCGCACTAGGATTTAAACACCAAGGTTTTCCTGGTAAAGAATGGTTCTCCGCCAGCGCTTTACTTGAAATTCTCACCGGCGGACCAGAAAGCATCCTTCATATCGCGCTCGTCGATAATGGCATCGCTACTAGTGTAGACGGTTCCTTAGAACCAACTAGCCAAGAAAACATTGGAACTCTGTCTATTACACTTGCTCCTGGTCATACCCACGAAGGGGTCGAGGAAATGGTTCGAATCATCATCAGCAAACTTGATGCTAAAACAATTTCGCTTCTTTTGAAGAAAGTAAAAGCAAAACTCCTCACTGACGAACTCTTTGCTCGCGACAGTTCACTTAGAATTGCCGACGAATTGACCGAATACGTCGCATCTGGAAACTGGACAACATATGGCAAGACGCCCGAAATACTCGACGATATTTCCGTAGCATCAGTCTTGAAAGCTTCTGAAACGCTATTCACTGATAAGACGATGACGATTGGCTACTTTATCGGCACTCGCTCATAATTTTATGAAACACTCAATTATTGAACATTCTGGATATTCACTTGCAAGCATCAATCGCGGAGGCAGCCAAACTGCAATTGCATACATTTCTGTAGACCTTCACACAATGCGGACTGCCAAAAACCGCTCCGTGGAGTTACTCTACACGGACGCTCTCATCTCTGGCGCAGAAAAGTATAATCGCGCTGCATTTCTTGACGCCATCAACCAACTTGGAGCTACTGTTTCTGCTTCTATCTCGGACAGTATCTTGACCATCTTTGTACGCTCCAAAGCCGACGTCTTCGCCAAAGTTTTGAACATAGTCGAAGCAATGATGTCCTTGCCGCACTTTGACAAAGAAGAACTCAAGCGCATCAAATTGACAGTAACCAACGCTCTGAAAGAAAGCAAAGAGGAAAGTCGCGCCATTGCACATGAAGAGTTAAGAAACACCATCTACGGCGCTCACGACCGTCGCTACTCACACAGCGAGGATACTTTAATTGAAACTCTCAAGAGCGTAACGAGCAAAGACCTTCTCTCACTACACCAGTACGCACTCTCGCTTCCTTGGACATGCTCTATCGCCTCAGGCAAACCAGAAATTGAACAGTTCGCAAAAACAATAGCGAAGCTTAATAAGGGAACTAAAAAAGTCGTCGGGGAGTTATCAATACACCAACAAAAACCTCCTCAGCCGAGCGTTGTGTTACGCGACATTCCCAGCCGCCAAAATATTGACTTTAGTATTGGCGCTCCGGTTCCAATAACGCTTCATCATCCTGACTACCTTCCATTGATGTTTGGCATTACAGTCCTTGCCAAGTGGGGAGGTTTTGCGGGACGCCTGATGAGTACTGTTCGTGAGATTGATGGTCTCACTTATATGATTTACGCACGCACTGAGACGTTCTTAAATGAAGAGCAAGGATACTGGCGCATTGCGACTTTCTTTTCTCCCAAACAAGCGCTACAGGGACTCAAATCTACCTTTCACGAAATAAAGAAAATTCATGACCAAGGCATCACCGCTGAGGAACTTGTTCGTTTTAAACAGATTCTTCATACGGCCAATGTCCTCAAGAATGATTCGACCTCTAGTCTGCTGCACGAGCTTCATGCTTACCATATACAGAAATTTTCACTTGAAGAAATTGCCGAACACAAAAAGCGTATTCATATGCTTACGCTAGAAGAAGTGAATCATGCGATTAAACAGTATCTCAATCCAAACACACTTACAATTAGTGGAGCCGGACCGATTAAGACGGTTAAAAAGGAACTGCAAGAATTTATCAAGACTGTGGCATAATAGCTCGTATGAATATTCTTTTTTGGGGGATTACACTCGGAACCTTTGGTAAAGTGCTTGCAATAGTAGGTGTACTCTTTGCCCACATGAAACTAGCCGAAGAGCGAAAAGTCGATAGAGCAGTTGTTCATAGTCTCCATACCGAAAAGATTCTAACTATTGTTGGTTTAGTGCTTATTGTTATCGGGTATGGAATGGAGGTCTACTTCTACGGCTTCACAACTACATTTCTGACCTGCCAGGGTGTGCAATGCACCGGTGCGGTTTCAAACGCCTTCGGCTGGTAATACTGGACGCTTGTCATTTATTTAGCTATATTTCAAAGGTTAAATTTAAATAGTAATTACTTATGTCAATTTCAGGAAATGAAATTCGCCAGAAATATATCGATTTCATGGTTAAAAATGGTCACGTCGCGATTCCATCAGCGGCGCTCGTTCCTGATAACGACCCAACCACGCTCTTCACCTCCAGTGGCATGCAACCACTTATTCCATACCTCATGGGGCAAGAGCACCCCTCTGGAGCACGATTGGTAAATTCGCAAAAATGCTTCCGTGCAGATGATATCGATGAAGTGGGTGACAACCGTCACACGACTTTCTTTGAGATGCTTGGCAATTGGTCACTAGGAGACTACTTCAAGCAAGAACAGCTTCCATTCTTTTACACATTTCTAGTTGATGAAGTCGGACTCGATCCAGAAAAAATCTACGTCACTGTATTTCAAGGAGACGAAGCAAACGGTGTTCCTCGCGATACCGAAGCAGTAGAAATCTGGCAACGACTTTTTAGTGAGCGAGGTGTTTCAGCCGGTGTCGGTGAGATGGGTTCTGAAGAAGCAGGTGGGAAGCGCGGCATGCAAGATGGCGAGCGTATCTTCTACTACGACGCTGCCAAAAACTGGTGGACACGAGCTGGAAAGATTGAAAAAATGCCAGTTGGAGAAATCGGTGGTCCTGACAGCGAAGTATTCTATGACTTCGGTACACCACATGACACAAAGTGGGGAGATCATTGCCACCCAAACTGCGATTGTGGTCGATTCCTAGAAATCGGCAACTCAGTCTTCATGCAGTACATCAAAACCGAAAACGGGTTTGAGAAACTACCAAAACAAAACGTTGACTTCGGTGGGGGACTTGAACGTATCGCGGCAGCAGCTAATGCTGACGGCGACGTATTCAAAATAGACCTTCTAAATTGCGTAGTGACTCAAATTGAGCAGCTCTCTAATAAGACTTACAGAGGAAATGAGATGGCATTCCGTGTAATTACAGATCATATTCGTGGAGTTGTGTTTATGCTTGGCGACGGAATTCTCCCAAGTAACAGCGAGCAGGGTTATTTTGTACGCCGTCTTATAAGACGTGCCGTCAGATTTGCTGACTCACTTGGGGTAAAAGAAGAAGAGTTTGGAAACATTGCAAACAGTGTAATTAATATTTACGAATCATTTTACAACAACCTAAATTTATTTAGGTCACAGATTCGGGCCGTTATTGACGAAGAAGAAAGATTATTTAGAAAAACTCTTGAACATGGCCTAAAACAATTCAATAAATACGCATCGCAAGGAAACTCAGTTAGCGGTGAACAAGCATTTGAATTATTTACGACCTACGGTTTTCCTGTCGAACTTACTGAAGAATTAGCTAGTGAGAAAGGAATAATAGTTGATATGAAAGACTTCCATTCGCGAATGACTGTACACCGTGAGAAGTCACGGGCTGGCGCTGAACACAAATTCAAGGGTGGCCTGGCTGATCACTCAGACAAAGTTGTCCAGTACCATACTGCAACCCACCTTATGCTCGCAGGTCTGCGCAAATTTGTCGGTCACCATGTGCACCAAGCAGGTTCAAACATTACCGGCGAGCGCCTTCGCTTTGACTTTACCAACCCTGAAAAGGTAAGTGACGAGCAAATCAAACAAATCGAGGACTTTGTGAACGCTGCTATCAAAACTGGCGGAGACGTCACTATCGACTTTATGCCGAAGGCACAAGCTGAGGCTGACGAGACTGTCGAAGGAAGCTTCTGGGATCGATATCCAGAAGAAGTAAAAGTCTACACAGTAACTGGTCGTGATGGCAGTGTATTTTCTCGCGAGCTCTGCGGTGGCCCGCACGTAGAAAAACTTGAAGATATCATCGGCACGTTCAAAATCACCAAAGAAGAATCTTCCTCCGCTGGCGTCCGCCGCATCAAAGCGACACTGGAATAACTTACTTCCAACACAACTCCTAAGCCCGTCCGGCGACATATCTTTGAGCGTCCGCGGGGTCTGCACTATCACCTTCAATGGCAAACATCGGAGCGTGCTTAAAGATATGTCGCCGGACGGGCGACCCACCACTATCCCCGCCAAAACTCACAATTAAAAACAGCGGCTTGTATAATGTACATACATGTCGCTGTTTTCTTTACGCAAGAGTACCGAACGAATCGGAACCATTATTGATATTGGTTCGGGTAGTGTTCTAGTTGCCGTAATAGCCACCAAAGGGAACAATGCGGAACCGACTATTGTATGGAGTCATCGAGAGCATGCTCCTTTGCGTAATATCGAAAGTATCGACCAAAGTGCCAAATCAGTACTCACAGCGCTGGTTAATGCACTCCTAAAGTTTGACAGCGAAGGAAGACGAGCGCTTTACGAATACAATAAATCTGCCAAACTTTCCGAAGTACAATGTTGTATTTCAGCACCGTGGTCATATACCGTCACAAAATCAATCAATTATTCCCAAGATAAGGATTTTGAAATTACCAAAGAACTTATTGGCGAGCTTGTTCGCGCGGCAGAGAAAAAGACCACAGACGAGCTTGTGCAAAATGAATCTGCAGACAACCTAGATCTCACTGTAGTTACACGCACCACCATGGATCTTCT
>JAYVWI010000054.1:0-10845 GCA_043786195.1 Minisyncoccota bacterium | reverse complement strand
CGAAGCAATTTCCGCCGCCATTTCACCTTTCTCTCCAACCATAAAAGTAACTCCAGAAACAAACTCATCGAACTTTCCGCTGAATAATTTTTCTTTTTGAAATTCTGTTGAGAGCGGACCTAGTTCGGGAGTAATTGCAGTAAGAATATAAAGCGAATCTTTTGGCTTGGACCGCAACCACCCGAGCACATCTTCATACAGAAAAGTACGGACGTCGTAGTGACTCCAAATTGTCGGAGTAATTAAAATATTTTCTCGGCCGTCACGAACGACGACGTCGACAAAAGCAGTGGTATCCAAGAGCGTATGATCAAAATCTAAAATATAATTCATATGATATCCATTATCTTGCGCGCTAGTTTGCGCGGGTCGTGGCGAATCAGACTACGCTTAAGGACGTCGCCACGAGCTGTCCGTACTATTTCTCCACCCAACATATCAGCCGGAATAATCCGACAATCATCTGACTCATAATTAAAAGCCACTGGATACTCATGGTCTTCTGCGTATTTTTCCAAAAGATTAGCTGGAAGTACGCCGGTGTTTACCAAGACACAATCGGGAGTGCGTTTGATGTACTTGGAGATTTCCGCGACATGTTCTGCCACACCCATGCCGCTGGTCTGTCCCGCTTTCGTCATGAGATTGCACACGTACACTACTTTGGCACTTGAGTGACGAATCGCGTCCGCGACGCCGTCGACCACACAGTTGGCAAGGACACTCGTATAGAGATCGCCCGGCCCAAGCACGATAAGATCGGCATTAAGCAGAACTTCCTCAGCTCGAGCACTAATGGTCGCAGACGGTGTGACGGACAGCTGTGTGATTCGTTGCGAGCAGCGCTTTGCCGTCGGTTCATCAATCGCATGTTCACCCACCACCGTCACGCCGTCAGCATACGTCGCCACCAAGTCCACTTTCTGTGTCGTTACCGGCACCACCGTACCCTGAACGCGCAACACGCGCGCTGCCGCCTCAATCGCCTTCTCCTCCGAACCAAGAATATCCGTCAGTGCAACCAAAAGTAGGTTGCCAAAATTGTGACCAGAGAGACCATTGCCACGGTCGAAGCGATAGAGAAAAAGTTCACGGAGAAGTTCCTCATGCTCGTCGATATCGCTCGCGAGCGCCGCCAGCGCCATCCGTACGTCCCCCACCGGCAAAAAGCCGAACTCGTCGCGCAGTCGCCCTGTCGAACCACCCGAGTCCGCCATGGTCACAATCGCCGCCAGATTTACTTGTTTTTGGTAGCGTTTCAGCCCCCGCAAAATCGTATGCGTCCCCGTCCCACCACCAATCACTACAATATTCTTCTGCTGCATGTTATCTAATATAACAACAAGACTCTTTAAAACGTCACTATACTAATAGTATTTATGTTATAGAGTACGTATAATCAGCACATGAGAATCCTCATCCTTACCCCACTATTCCCACCAGACAACGGCGACCCGGCGGCTTATGTAAAGGAACTAGCTGCAAGAATGAGTGGGCACGAGACCCAACTACTTATTTATGGACACTTACCTGAGTCTGTACCTGGTGTCGCTATAACCGCTATCGATAAACGACAATGGCTTTTGAAGCGTCTCCTTTCCTACACGATTACTCTTTTGCGTCTCTGTAAGAACGCTGATCTAATTATCATCAACAACGCTCCTTCGACTGAATTGCCAGCGTTAATTGTTTCGTTATTACGACGGCGAACATGGATTATTTGCGAGAGTGATACACGCGCAGTCGCTTCTGGGAGTGCTGTTTATAAAATCATACACAAACTGTTGCAAGGTCGCTGCCGCAAAACGATACGGCTTCCGGACGAGTCGTTCTACAAAAAACCAGAGGTGCTTCCCTTCATCATTCTTGAGCCAGACATCACAACCAAGCGCAAAGTTTGGTGGGAACACCATCTCAAAGAATTAACTACCATATGAACCATTCTCAAACCAGCTGGAACGAATATCTAAAAAGTGAAATTCCAAAAATCGCAGCTCTTCTTGTGCCGCACGGAATTACTCTTGCTGATAATCAACCACACACCAAAGGTGAGAGGTTTTTGATGCAGGCTCTCACCACCACATCAGGACAAAAACTAATCTTACTCGGAGTTGAAGATAAAAGTAACAAAAAGGTGGTCATCAAAGTCACGGGAGATTTCGATGGAAAACAAGAACTTTCCCACGAACGAAATTGTCGGAAATTACTACACAAAATGAATTTCTCGTACGAAACGTTTCATTCTCCGACTGAAGTACTTTTTATTGAAAAACGTGGCTACACAATTTTTGTTAGTGAATTCATTGAACAAGCATCGAGTTTTTTGGAGCGCCCGCTGTCTGAGCAGTTTTCTTTTGCACTGTCTGCACTCAAAGCCCAAGAACGAACCCGAGCAACGACTGCCAGCCACATATCGCAAATCAAGCGAGTGTTCGGTAGTCGAACAAACGAGGATTACTTACGCATGTTTGAAGCTTTTTTAATTACCTACCGAACGAAGTGTCCCGACGAAAATATTGCCACCGTCTTAGAACAAGCCTACATGGCTTTAGCTGCTGCCAAAGAACGGATTGAACAGTACGGCGGATTTCTCACCCATACTGACTTTGTTCCTCACAATTTTCGTATTAGTAGCAACACGTTGTATCTATTGGATTTTTCTTCATTGCGCTTTGGGAATAAGCACGAGGGCTGGGCACGATTTTTAAACTTCATGACTTTATATAATCCAGCCCTTGAAGAACTCCTGATTACCTACGTAGAGCAAAACCGTTCAACGGAAGAACGTGAGTCTCTCCAGCTGATGCGTCTCTTCAGACTGGGGGAAATCATCGCTTACTACGCCAATATACTCGAAAAAAGTAATGGTAATTTACTAACTCTCAACCAAGCTCGCATCCGCTTCTGGGGTGAAGTTCTCCAAGCTGAATTACATAACACTCGCGTGTCGCGAAATATCGTAGAACTATATAAACAAGAACGGGGCGCACTGCGTAGCGACGAAGAAAAAAGTCGACAAATTGGCTTACATTGAAAAGAGCGCGGATATAGTCCGCGCTCTTTTTAATCCTCCAGGGATTCTAACTTTGTAATATATGTCGCGTATTCGTCGAGTAGTGGATGTTGCCACACTTTGCTCACCTCAGAGTGCACCAGTTTTTCAAACCAAATTTTCTTTTCTTTCCCCCGATTAAATGCTTTCCAACTGGCGGCACCACTGACTGTGTGGAAACTGACAAAGTCTCTTGCATTGTGAATCTTGTCGGCGATTGAAACTGCCCAGACTGATTCTCCGCCAGCGACTACGCATTGCACGTACTTCTCCTTACGCTCCTCCCAAGGAAGAGCTTTGTCTTCAGAAACCCCCACCACAATGTCTACAACTGCATCACCAAGCTCAGCCCGCAACTCGATTTCACTAACCGCCGTATCCTCTAAAATATCGTGAGCCAGAGCAGCCGCCACGACGACGTCTGAAAAACCAGCGTGTTCAAGAATTCTCCCGACCATAATCGGATGATTCACGTAGGCGGAGCCGTCATGTTTTCGTTTTTGTCCTTCGTGCGCTTTAATAGCCACTTTTAAGGCTTTTTCGTAAATATCCATACTTTTATTTTAATACGTCAAACACTTTCTCCTTCATATCCTTCGCAACCCTGTCCCAGTGGTATTCACGTTCTACCATAGTCCTGGCGTTTTGGGTACGCTGTGCCACTTTTCCTTCATCATTCATAATATCTCGCACCGCCGCCGCTATCTGCTCTGGAGCGTCTGGATCAACCGCCCAAGCAGTCGCTGGTCGGCCACTTTTTTCATCAAAAATAAAATCCGCCAAGCCACCCACTTGTGTCGCAATCACCGGCAGTCGGCCAGCCATCGCTGACAGCACTGAGTTCCCCAATCCTTCCGAGCGGCTCGGATGGACAAAAGCATCAGACACAATAGTGTTTCGATATTTTGGTACGTCATCACGTTCAAGCGAACCAAGGAAAATTACTCGGTCACTTACACCAAGTTCGTCCGCCAAAGTCTTCAACATCGCCTCCTCCGGACCACCACCTGCAATCAAAAACTTCACATGCTGGGGCAGCAGCGGGAGTGCTTTAATAACTGCATCAATCCCTTTTTGATATGCCAGTCGCGCTGCAATGAATAAATAAAATTCGCCGTCTTTCTTTCCTAGTTTAGTCCTAACACTTTGTAGTTCTTCGTTTGAATAAAACAGCTCGAAGTTTTTTGGATTGGCACCATTGCGAATCAACACCACCTCACCTTTGTATCCTCGTAGTTTTGGCCAGGTGCCCAAGTACTCAGAGATTACCTGCACGATGTGCGCGTTTTTAAAACCCCTATCAATAAGAGGTAGTGCTGGTTTGATAAACCACCGTCCAAAGACTTTATCGTATGGATCACCGTCTTGCAGCGTTAGTACGTATGGCACTCTCACCCCTAGCCATCGTGCAATCGTCAGCGGCATCAGCATATACGTCATCATTGCCCACATACCAGTGAAGTGCAGTTTCTTGTGGAGACTTCGAGCTTTCAATGCTGCGAGAGGTACAAATAGTATTTTTGAAAGGTATGCACCCCCAAACCCCACTCGATACACCGTCACGTTCGCAATCTTTTCTACTCGAGCGGCGGAGGTATCAAATAGATGTGTTACTAGATGAAATTCATACTCTTCGGTATTAATGCGCTCCGTAATTTCTTTAATTGCTGCCTCTGCACCCGAGACGTGACTTGGATAGTATGCGAGTGAGAAAATAAGAATGTTCTTGGACATATCACTATTTTTTAAATGATTCAACGTATTCTTTTAACGTCTCACGTTGTTGCCAGCCGAGACTTTGTAGCTTTGTAGCGTCTTCAGCACCGGTTGAACGAGATGATGTTGTAGCCGGAAGGTACTGTTTTTCCAAACCAAACATATCCGCGAGTTCATTGAGGGAGTAAACTTCTGCCGCACTTATAGCATACTCATCGTTATTTCCTTTTTCGCCAATCAACATTAATGCTGCAACGGTATCGTAAACATGAGTAAATGCTCGGGTTTGTTTGCCTGTGCCATTGATGGTGCACGGTGTACCTTTAAGCGCACACTGACGGAAGGTTTCGACGACGGTGCCGTAGGCACCGTCGTACTGTCCCGCCCGTTCGCGAGGACCATAGACATTATAAAAATAGGCCACCGAATATGAGAGGTCGTACCACTGTCCGTAGTTGTGGACGAGCTCAGAGTTGACTGCTTTGGCAAAGTTATATGGGGCACGGTCTCGACCGGCTATTTCGACACTTCGTTCATCGTTGGTGAACTTTGTTGAAGAACCAGCATAGACGAGCTTACATTTTTTTGCGCGCCAATACTCAAGTACCGCCAGCGTGCCCAAGATATTTAAATCCCACACCACTGCCGGCTCTTCCAGACTAGGAGCGACGCGTGAGTACTCTCCTAAATGAAAAATAATATCGGGTGACTCGGGAATCAAAGTCTCAATCTCTTTGGTATGGCCTTTTCGATACTCCACACCTGCGACATGATTTTCTTCTGTGCCAGTAAAATAGTTATCCAGCGAAATAACTTGGTGACCTTCAGCCACTAAACGTTCACATAAATGAGACCCGATGAATCCCGCTCCGCCAGTCACTACGATAAGTTTCTGTTTCTCCATAATGTACAGAATAGTACCAGAGATTAGTCGGTTTGGTTATGGAGGATGCGGGCGGCGATACTGACGAGACTGATTACTAAACAGATAGAAAATAACGCGTACGGCCAAGCCACGGTTAGGTTGTGAGACGTCGAAGTCGCTATGTGTCCGGCGGCTAGTACTTCTTGAACTGGAAATAAGTGAGCCATAACTGAGTTTAAGCGAACGGTGAGCGCTCTTGATGATGATCACGAAGCATACGCTTGACGACTGTCGGATCAATGTTGTTTGCGTCTTCAGGTTTTGCTGCTGAATCAAACTGTGGCGCCGGTCGCCGGTGTCCGGTGACAGCTGGTGCTAAGGAGGAAACTTCTCTTTGTGGCACTGATTCAACCTGGACAGGAATTCGCACCACTCGCTCAGCGGCGGGACGCTGAAGTGAAGTTTCTCTCGTCTCCGACGCTCTTGCTGTGGCTGCTGGGGCTGCTACCTGGGTTGAAGTAGCCGGCACCAGTGACGCTAACAAATCTTTGAGTTCAGCACGATGTGGTGACACTTCTTTTTCTTTTGGCACTAGTTCAACACCGCCTTTCCTCGTCGAGGAAGGTTGAGGTTGAGCCTGGCTCATCTTGCCCAAGATTGCTCGCAAGTCCTCGGGTCTCTTTTGTTGAGGAACATCTCTTCGAGTAGAATTTCCACTTGCCCGTTCGGCTCTATCGCTAGTTACATTTGGTCGCTCTGTCCTTGTGCTTCCACTTTGTCGTTCTTCTGGGCGGTTACTATTTTCAGTCGGACTGGCGACGGGAGGAACAACACCGATGATACCAGGTCGCCTTAGTGGCGGTCGTTCGGACGCACCAGCAACGTTTCTATTTGGACTATTAAAGCTACCTTCTCCACTCAACTTTCGCGGGTCCACTTTCTTTGGTTTTTCTATCTGCGGAGCAGGAGTGTGTAATTCTGCGACGATTTTTTCGACGTCCTCTCGCTTGTTGGCGTAAAGTTGTCGACTCGATTCAACAGCCATACCTCGAAATGAAACCGGCGGCTCTGGCCAGTGTGGCATCGTCTGTGCTGAAAATGGCTGTGAACCAACGCCGTCAATCATAAGTGTCAGATAAATCTGTGCAAACCCCAAGTTGACCAAGTCGGTCGCTAAAAAGGTTGGCGTAAAGACCGTCTCCAGCACCTCGGCGTCAAACGGACCAACGCGGAAGGTCACTGTTGTTCCGACGTTGCCAAACACTGCATCGCGTACTTCTTCTTCCATCTGCGCGATGTACTGGTGAGCAATGATTAGGTTGAGGTGATATTTTCGGGCTTCTGAGAGAATGTTGGCAAAGGTAGAGTTGGCGAACGATTGAAATTCGTCCACGTAGAAGTAGAAGTTCGGCATCGTCTTCATCACGTGGACCGGCAAATCTGCTCGACTCATGGCGGCAAGGTAGATACGTGTAGTGAGCATAGATCCCAAGAGATTGGCATTCGTCTCACCAATCAGTCCTTTAGAAAGGTTCATAATTAAAATCTTCTTCTCGTCCATCATTTGACGGATATCAAAACTGGAATGCGGCTGACCGATGATATTTCGAATCAAGGGATTGCCGGTAAACTGGCCAATTTTATTTTGGATTGCTGGTACTGATTCAGCGATATAACGATCGGTATAACTCGCAAACTCGTCCACCCAAAATGACTTCACGGCTGGGTCTTTGATATAGTCAACCACCTTGTCGCGGTAAGTTTTATCGGCAAACATACGATTCACTGAAAGTAGCGTCGTATCGGGATATTCGATCAAAGCTAAAAGAGCGTTGGTCAAAATGTACTCCATACGCGCACTCCAAGCGTCGACCCAGATTTTTTTGAAGGTCGACATCAAGCCCGACACGACGAGATGGCGCTTATCCTCACCCACATCTTCCATGACGTTAAATGCGATAGGATTGTCCATGTCAAATGGCGCAAAGTAAACGACGTCTTTGATACGATGTTCAGGAATATATCCAAGCAATGTCTCTGCCGATGAACCGTGAGGATCAATAAAAGCTATACCTTCACCATTTATGATGTCCTGGGCAGCTAGGTTATCGAGCAAAGTGGACTTACCCATACCAGTCTTCCCCACTACGTACATGTGTCGCTGTCGATCCTTAGCTTTAATACCAAACGGCACCAAAGCGCCACGCGCGTCGGTTTTCGCAAAGTAGGTGATCTTCTCAGGATCAAACATGGTCATAATAGATACAGTATACCACTAGCTTTTAAAGTGTTCTTCGACGTATTTGAGAAGTGTATGAACATCGTCGGTGCGAGCAGCTGACCCTAGGAGAATAATAATCACCGTCCGATCAGAGCCTTGGATTTTTACTTTATGTATCGATATAGAAGTCTTGCCAGCTGCAGTGGTCTCGCCAACCTTGCCTCCCTCAAAATTATCGACGTCTTTTACTTGATTAAAGTTTGAAAGATTGGCGAATTCATCAAACCCTTCGATGGTAGGAATCTTGCCGTCGGCGGTGATGTCAAAAATAAATTGGCGGTTGTTGTGGATGTATTGTGAAAGCCGGAAAAGGTCACCAAGACTCGAGACATTTTCTGGGCCAAGACCGGACGGATCAATGAACTTCGAGCTGAGCATACCAACCTGCTTGGCTTTCGTATTCATCTCACTTATAAAGCCGTCACGACCATATTCTCCAGCAATCACTTCAGCCGACTCATTTGAAGATTCAACCAGAAGCAACTGCAACAGACTATACATCGATACGCTTGTGCGATCTTGCAGTCGAGGGATTAGTGACTGCACAAAGGTTGGTGAAGTAATCTCAATTCGACTGTCGAGGTTCATTTTTTCGGCAGCTACTACGGCGGTCATAAGCTTTGTGAGTGACGCAATCGGTACGGCGTCTTCTAGGTCACTCGCCGCCAATACTGAACCAGTATTGATATCCGCAATCAAATAGTGAGGCGCAGTTACACCAGTCACGGTCGGTTCGTAGACGAATCTTTCGGTTACTTCTTCTTTTGGCTTCTTGTGGACGAGGACCGGCATACCTTCTTGAGCTGCCTTGAAAAACGCCTCAGCGGCTTTGGTGTCTACGCGAACTCCGCCAGAATGAAAGTCGTCTCCGACTGGCTTTTTACCAGGATATTCTGGCCAGCCGTGAATCGTGTAGTTGCCTTCAAAGGTAATCATCCACGGGAAGTACGCTTGAGCGATGGTAGAAAAATCATATTCACCTTTCTTTTCAATTTTATAAAGTCCTGATGGAGCGTCCCACCACGACCCTTCTTCTCCAATCGCTTTTATCTCTGTACTTTGTGCAAGCACACCTTTTTCAAAAAGACGAAGTGTCTTAGTATCGAGATCAACTTCTATAAAAGACTGGCTCTGATCGATAAACGCGTCGCGCGTTTCCGAGAAAAAAGAATCTTGTGAAAGCGTCGCTTGAGGCCCGTAGCCAAGCGTTACTTGCGCAAAGGTGACGGGATCCATAATTGTCACCGTTGGTGATGCGAGCTGCGAATTTTTAGTCATGAGTCCATAACCAGAGACTCCAACAAAGGCAAAGAGTGCAAAGGCGGCGATCGGAAGGGCGACAGTAGTAATCAATGAAAGAGCCCGTCCTTCAGAACGTTTTTTTTCGGCTAATTTAACACTCTGAGGAATGAGTGAACCGCGAAGTTCGTGTGGTTGGTCGTCACGAAACGACAACAGACGTACTGATCGACCAGCTTTTTCAAACATAGCTTTATAATACAACGTTTGAAGGCGCTTTTTTGACGTTATCCCAATGCGAAGGGGCGCCGCAGGCGCCCCTTCCTTCGTCAATAAGCCCCTGCAAGACTTCAATTAAACCTTTTTGTAGTACTCTGTAAACCAACGAGCGAATTCCCCCACTCCATACTCAAAATCTGTCTGTGCCTCAAAGCCGAGCAGTTCTTTCGCTTTTTCCGTGTCAGCGTACGTCTCAAACACATCTCCTTGTTGCATCGGTAAGAAGCTTTTCTTAGCCGTCTTTCCAAGTTCTTTTTCAAGCAACTCCACAAACCGCATCAGCTCAACTGGAGCACCGTTTCCTAAATTTATAATTTCGTATCCCAGTGGTTTTTCTACGGCTTTGACAAACCCGTCGACAATATCGCCAATGTAAGTAAAGTCCCGGCGCATGTCACCATTGTTATAAATATCAATCGGTGCATCGTCGATAATTTTTTCAGCAAACTTAAGCAACGCCATGTCCGGCCGACTCCAAGGACCGTATACCGTAAAAAAACGGAGGCAGGTAGTTTGAATGCCGTATTGCGCATAGTAACTATGAGCCAACAACTCCCCCGCTCTCTTAGTCGCGGCATATACCGATACCGGCCTATCGGCTGACACTGTCTCTGTAAACGGTACTGGTGTGTTCACACCGTACGCTGAAGACGACGAAGCAAACACCATTCGTTTTACCCCATGTTTTTGCATCACTTCAAAAAGCACCTGAGTTCCTAGTACGTTGGTACTAACATACACGCCCGGCGCGTCTACCGAATAACGCACTCCAGCCTGTGCGGCCAAATGACAAACCACATCAAAGTTGTGCGTTTCAAAAAGCCCCTCAACAGCGGCCTTGTCGGTGATGTCAATCGTCAACACTGGCACCTGCGGAATTAGCGCAGCCACCCGGGCGTGTTTTAACGAGACGTCGTAATACTGATCAAAGTTATCTATCACGATTACCTTATGTCCCTCTTCAAAAAGGCGTCGTGCAAGTGCGCTTCCAATAAATCCCGCCCCACCAGTCACTAAGATTTTCATATACTTATTAATACTTTATCTTACATAAAAAAGTTACTCGCGTGACGCGAGTAAGAGATGTCAAGAATGTCGCGTATTTCTACTTTAACGCGCCTTCGTCAAAAAGTTTTTCGGTTGTCTCAACAAACGAATCGTTGCCGCGTTCGCCGTTTCCTCTGTCGATGTGCTTGAGGTAGTGGCTACGACGAAGTCCGTATCCAGTAAGAATCAAAACCGCCCCGAGAAAGGCAGTAACCCCGTAGCGCCACAATTCCGGAATACCCAAAAAAGGCACAATCATAAGTAAAATTCCACAGAAGAAGACAAGGGTTTCTTTAGTCATGAATGAAATAATGAGCGTAGCGATTATATTGAATTTATGTCCGAATCGGCGGCTTTAGCCCGCCG
>JAYVWI010000053.1:0-6248 GCA_043786195.1 Minisyncoccota bacterium | reverse complement strand
CTGTTCTAATCCACTGTGGTACACCTCCGACCGTCGGCGCCGCCACTTGGCTTCCCCACGTTGTACCGTTCCAGATGCGGTACATTGGTGTGGTAGCTGACCCTTCTCCATACACGACCATCGCTTCGGTTGGGATACTCTGAACAATACGCACACTATCGGAACCATAGACCTCTGTATTTGTGAATGTGTCGATAGAAAACTGCGCGTCCTTTGTTTGAAGCCACTGCGACGGACTCGTCAAAGACGTGTAAGTGAAACTTTGGGCAGTAGACCACGAACCATATGTGCTCCCCGTGCTCTTTTTAGCCCGCGCCCGCCAATAGTAAGTGGTTCCATCCGTGAGAGCGGTTTGAATAGTGAACTTTATATTTTCAGTTTCATTAAAAGGACTCGTGTCACCGCCAGTCACT
This sequence comes from Minisyncoccota bacterium, assembly GCA_043786195.1. GTDB lineage: Bacteria > Patescibacteriota > Minisyncoccia > Phycocordibacterales > UBA918 > OLB19. The sequence goes on along the minus strand of JAYVWI010000053.1, from coordinate 5,835 downwards.
GTATTAACAAAACAATTTGGTGAACAACCTGTCTCAACATCAGACGTACGACTACCTACCGTTGAGGCAAATGTCGATGTGGTGGCCCACTGGAATTGATAGATAAGTGAATCTGTTCCCACTGCGTCAGTAGCGTTGAAGTTAAAGCTCGGTGTCGAAGTACCCGTCTTTTCATTATCAAAAAGATTAGTGATGGTCGGTGCTGCTGGTGGTTGTCCTCCGGCACGTTTACTAAAAATAGTCGTACGGAAAGTCGGCAAAATACTTCCTGAGGTGAAAGCAGTGACGTTTACCGTATGTGTATGAGCGCCAGTTGGAATATTAGTACCCGCTCCACCGCGGTTTGTTACTGCTGCTGTTGCGACAGTTGTAGCGGCTACGTTTGCCGGCGTATGGGTATTTGCGCCGCCGGTAGCACCGTAGGTGGCAGCAGGTTTAAAGAATTTATTTTCAAACGCTCCTGACGAACCTGAAACTGAGTTCCAGTCAGTCGGTGGTGTGTCCGTCCACATGGTAATAACATCGTTTGGTAATGTCGTGGTCGCATTAAGCTGCCCGAGGATGGTTCCGATATATGGCGGTTCACTATTTTCTGCTGCTGTAGTGCTATTGACCGCATGTGTATGAGCACTGTTAGCCACCGAAGTAGCTCCAGCGGTGTTGTCTGCCTGTGTCCCCGCTGCCGCACCGGTTGTACCGGTAATGCCGTGGGTATGAGTATTAGCACCCCCCGTTGTACCTCGGTTGGCAGCACTTTCACCGCGGGCATAAAAGCCATCTTGGGCACTATAGCGAGTCCAGCCGGTCGGTACGGTAGCATCAAACAGTGCAATGGCTCCAGTTGGAATCGAGGTCGGTTCACCCGCCGAGTTATTCTGAATAATCACCAAGTTTCTGTACGATGGCAAGTTATTTGCCACTCCAATTGTAGGGGCAAATGTATGTGTGTGTGCCACACTCGCATAGTTGGCCGCACCACCAGTACCAAGCGAAGCTGTATTTCCAGTAGCCACGACTGCTCCTGAGGACGTGTGCGTATGTGTCGCTGCGCCGCCGGTCAGTCCAGCTGTCGAAGAACCGACAATGAACTTCTGGTAGAAAACATCGCCACCAGTACATGACACACACGTCCAGCCAGTCGGAATCGTAGCACTCGCCCACATCAGAAGCATACTTCCGGTCGCGTCAGAAGCAATCTGCCATTGACGATGCTCAGTGAAGACCGAACCTTGTTCCGTTGTACTGACCTGCCTTGTTACTGAAGTCGTCGAAGCTATGGTCGTATCTGTGGAAGAAGCTGAGACATCGGCCACCACTTCTTCCACGACATCCTTAGTAGTCGTAACATCACCCTCAATTGACGCCGCCCCAAGGTTGTAAAGATACGGAGAAATATCCGGCGCGTCAAAGCCATAACTTACCGTCTGCTTCCCTGCTCCGTCGATATTAATATCCCAAGTCAATACCTGCCAGTCTCCGTCAGTGGTTATAGTCGCTGAAGTAGATCCAATCATAAACGAAGCCGGTACACGCTCGTGAAGCTTCCCGCTGAAAGACGCGTCAGTCGAGACCGTCAAACTCATTGGATATGAAGCGGGCGGATAGATACGAGTCGGGCCATTACGTTCAATCGAGAATTTTTGATGATCAACTGCTTTAAAAGTAGTTGAAGTGAATCCAATCAAGGCACCAGTCTCATCAAGACGTTCGAGATACAGTTGATATTCCCCCGCTGACGGCACTTCGACTATAGCTGTGTAGTCGGGCGCATCAACAATGTTATTTCCGTTACATTTTTCTGATGGTTGCGCGGGAACCTTAGCAATAAACCCTCCCGGATCTGTGATATAGAGATCGAGAATTGCGTCGCAGAGTGTATTTCCATTTGGCGACAATGCGCCCATCGCAATAGTAGCGGTTTCTCCTACTTGGTACTCGGTCTTATTAGGATTAATAGTTAAAATGCCCCACTGAAAACTAAATGTGTCGGTATAGTTAACACCGTTTTCTTTAAACTGAATACTTATTTCATAAGTCCCTGGACGAAGCTTATCCTTCTGGTCATCTGGTATAGAAATTGAAACTAGCCCATCGCCAGTAATATCGACTTTAGGTGTCACATCAATATGTCCCACTGATTCGTGATTAATTGAAATCGATTCCACGCTCAACCCGCGGTTACCCATCAGCCACCGAATACCCCGCATCAGTGCATTTTGTTGCGATTGGTACTTTAGGTTAAAAGACGGAGCCTCAGTCTCAGAAAAGTTTAGTTTGTCACTAAGAAGAGTACTCAACTTTGGTGGCTCTAAGTGTGTCAGTTCTCCGGCTACTCCGCGCGCCTGCAAATCTTCTTTTGATATGTGTCGCGTATTCATCTCAATCCAGACAGAGTCGAGGTACATATTTTCTATTTCGCTTGTGTCGCCATGGTAACGAAGAACGACTCTTGAAGCTGCCAAGTCGTGTGCCGATACAAATGCTGGCAAGGCAAACAAGTGATAACCACCATTCACCGCGTTTGATACCTCATCATCAAGAAGAATAATACCTACGGACTGGAGTTCGTCTTTACTGCCAAAAAGTACATCAACATAAGGCAAGGTACCGGAAGCATGGGGCTTCATTTTTGCAGCAAATGACATCCGCAGCTGAACGCCGTTGAGCATTTGCCCAGGTTCGAGTGATGCTGTGTCAAAATTTGCAAGTGAGATTTCTGGTGTCACCCCATCACTTAGTGCAGACGGAGTATCAGTTACAACATTGTCTGAAAAAGTTTCATCTGATGGTGGCTCTGTCACAGCATCAGTTGTCTCACTAGTCGAGGACATCATCGAAAGCTGCGCCAGTGGGAACAAGCCCTGCGCAGTCGCAATTGGTGCAGGTGACAATGACTGTAGCGAAACTGGTTCGGCTTCAGAATTCGGATTATTTGTAGGTGTTGGCTCTGTACCGGATGAGGAGTTAGAGTCAGAAGAAGTCTCAGTAGAGGGTTGCGGCTCTTCTTGTGAAGTAATGTTTTCTTCAGCTGAATTTTGTGGAGCAGCAGAAGTTACCGGAGCAGCATCGACTTCTACCGAACTCTCTTCACCTACAATTTGTCCGTTTGAAAGGTAGGTCGAATTATCATTTGAAAATTCTTGATACAAAGCGTACTCGGGCAAATCTTGAGCCAAAGCTGCTTGAGGATTCTTCCACGCGTTTGTGGTTACTTTAGTAGGAAAAATGTTTGTAGTCTCTTCAACACCAAAGGTAATATCTTGAGGCCGTTTTGATTCAGCTTTATCGACTGAAATAAACACAACTAGTGCCATCATTCCGAGTAGCAAACATGCTTCCCATAAGAATAAAGGCATACCAAATAGCCGCGATTTTTGATTTGTCGCTGTAAATAAACGTTTTATTCTATTTTCTCTTGTGTTGTGAAAAGGTATTTCGTTCACTGCTACAAGCCCACCCCTCTCCTAAATAGAAAAGGGCTTATTATAAGTATACCGCGAGTCCCTTTCGGAACTCGCGGTAATACTAATCGTATTTGTGGATAGTAAAGTGTTTTTTACTTTAAAATCGCTTTTACATCATTGATTTCTTTTTCAATCAAGGTCTCGGAGACCTCGAGCGCTTGCGTAAGGCCTTCAATTGCCTCCTTTTCTTTCGGTGACAGTCGCTTTCGAGTAGAGATTGAAAGGATTTGGTCGTATATCTCGTCTCGCAGGGCTGAGAATATTTTCTCCATTTGATCCTGGATTTCCTTCACTTCTTTTCGGAGCTTTTCTTCTCGTTCGTGACTTCGCTTATGATCGTACCAGAAGTAGATTCCCATCAATAGTATAGCAGTTAGGAGGAAGATGATGAAGAGATTTACAGCTGTAAAGAAGTCCCAAAATGAGGTCTTATTTTTATCCTCTATTGGCTTTACCCAGCCCGAAGTAATCAATACTGCGGAGTTCGTCTCCCGGCTATTTCCAGCCTTGTCGAAGGCAACGACTTTTACTGTGTAGGTACCGTCTTCAAGATCTTTTAGGAGGTAGCCTACCTTTGCCTCTTCAGGAGTAATCGTAATTGGCTCACGATCAGCGATGGTCATTTCGTAGTGATCAATTCCAGAGGTGAGGTCGTTGGCTTCGAAGTGAAGAGTCGGAAACGAGGTTTTACTATTGCCGGCAATGACATTAACAGTGAACTCTTCTGGTGCGGTCTTGTCGATTTGAATCTTTCGATTTGTGACAGCTCCCCAGCCAACTTGGTTTTTGAAATTAACACTTAGATACTGGACTCCGTCCTTTAGCGTGTCTTTCGAAACAGCAAACTCTTCAACTGGAGGGTTCTTTACAGCATCTTTGTTATCTTGTGGTTTGTTTTCAGAGTTATCTGTTAGCTCAACCGCTATCACATTAACGTCAAATGGAATCGTCCAGGTAAATATGCCCTCAGTTTCCTTATACCAGATATTTGGGTCGAGGAAGGTTTGTGATCCTACATCGGGTGCCCGCGGTGGGTCTCCAAAGATGATAGCTCCGCCATCCCCTTCTGGTTTGGTTTGGTCTGGCTTAGGTGTTGGCGTTGGTGTCGGTGTCGGTGTCGGGGTGGGAGTTGGTGTCGGTGTAGCAGTGGCCGTCACCGCGAAGCTTCCTGTTCCTCCGTTCTTATAGACGTCAGTTCCTCGGCCATCAGCAGCCAAGACAGAGCCACTACTGAAAGATACTGTTCCGTTTCCTTCAGCAACAGTGCGGAAAGTAACCGATAAGATATTCGAGGTTGAAGTGAAGGGCGTCGGGCTGCCACCGCCAAATGTCACTGTACCCGCAGCATTAGAAAACGTAGGCTCAGTAGTCCAGAGAGAAAATACCGAACCGGTCTTCCCTACGCTTACGACAGAAAGTACTTTTGGGTCAAATTTTAGTGAAGCCTCTACTGCATTAACATTGTCACCATTTGGTACGGCTTTTACCACCACAGTAAAGGTTTGTCCGACACCGTACGAACCACTATTTGGACTCAATGAAAGATCAGCCGCATGTGCGAAAGAAAAAGACAGCGTAAAAAATAATGACGCAAACGCTAGGAGTGAAAAAAGTTTGATGGAACGGTTTAAAGTAGATGTCATAGAACGATACCTAAGCGCTTCTGGTCACTGGGCGATGCCCCATTACTTTCAACTTCACTTTTTCTTTTTCATTAGGCTTGAGTAATGGCAAGCTCAAAATGAGAACTCCATTTTTAATCTTAGCTTCAGCTTTTTCGATATTCACACTCTCTGGCAAAATAATGCGACGATAGAAGTCTCCCCACACACACTCCTCTGCCACAAAAGCACCGCGGACTTTTTTCTTAGGGAAGACGAGATACTCTGGACGAATACGCTTTCCTTCAATTAATACAATATCAGCATCGCCTTCAATGGAGACGTGCACATCATTCATATCAGCTCCAGCAGACTGTGCATACACAACAATCATTTGTTCAGACTGAAAAACGTCGACATGAAGCTGCGCGACTTTATCAGCCGCGGTTTCCTCAGCGTCAGACTGCAAGCCGCCTTCACCAGCTCTTACGCCTCGACCTTTGAGTCTCTGCAAAAAGGACATACTCCAATATTATACTCGGTAAAACAAAAACAACGTGCAAGGTTACCCACACACGTCGTTTTTATTTAATCTACTACTTTCCTACCCACTCCAATTAAACAAAAGAATTGAAAAGTCGGTTAGGGTCACCTTACCGTCGCGGTTGATGTCGGCCGGAGGATCTGAATCACCACCGTTACCGCCCCACCAGAATAGCAAGATTGAAAAGTCTGTCAGGTTGACTCTGCCGTCACGGCTAAGGTCGGCA